>NZ_JAWOVT010000012.1:0-167438 GCF_033340055.1 Vibrio sp. 1580 | reverse complement strand
GGCCAAAGGGAGCAGACTGTAAATCTGCCGGCACTGCCTTCGATGGTTCGAATCCGTCCCCCTCCACCATATTCTTTCTTATGTTTTTCCTTTAAACATGAGAAGAACTTGAAAGCTAGGTTGGGAAACTAACTTTTAAGTATAAAACACCCTGGAGGGGTTCCCGAGTGGCCAAAGGGAGCAGACTGTAAATCTGCCGGCACTGCCTTCGATGGTTCGAATCCGTCCCCCTCCACCATATTGAAGAAGCCAGCTCATTGAGCTGGCTTTTTTCGTTTCAGGATCTTGATAGCATAGTCCTACTACAACGAACCTTTCACTCCTAACCGAAACTCTTCTCGATTGAATACCTATCACGGTAAATAAGTGATCAGAAATAGCGTAGGGAAAATGCTTGAGAACAAGGCGCAATTTTTTGATAAGTAGTTATTCTACAATCAAAAATTGCAACGCAGTTATCGAGTATTTTAACAAGCTAGAATGACCAGTTATTTACTACGATTGGTATAACCTATACTCAATCTCACTAAAGCAACCAACCCCATGTGAAACTCCACAAACAAAAGGCTGAGGAGCAGATCTTTACCCTACAAACAATGTACTAGATATTTTGATTTTGTTAGTTCGTATGACCTTAATATGAATGTTCAATATAAATAGGAAAACACTTGAGGACTTACTAGAAAAAGTGGGCTCGCAAAATTACCAAACGGACTCAATTAGTGATGTTTGTATAAAAACACGTACAAGAAATATAAATGATAGATACAAAAAATCCCGCAGGGGATGCGGGATTTTTACTAGTGACTAAATTGGTTTAAAGGTGACTAGCCTTGAATACCAACGATTAACCATGGCGCATTAGGCGCAGTCAAGTCACGCTCTAGGTGCCAGATATCTTCGATTTCTTCTTCAACACCTTCTACTGTGTCACGGTAACGACCGCTAAACTGCAGACTAAGCTGTGCTTTATTTGCATCGTAATCAGCACGGACGATCTCCGCATCAACGTACATTACGTCAGTATGCTGCTCACCGTCGAGCTTCGCGCGCTCTGCTTTTAGGTCTTCAAACAAGCTTGGAGAAACATATTCTTCAATAGTTTCTAGCTGGTTGTGATTCCACGCACCTTGCAGGATTCGATAGTGTTCACGAGAACCATTAATGAACGCTGCTTGGTCAAAACCCGGTGGGTAGTTATGTGGTACGTCTGTTTGAGCGCCAAAACCACCAAAGCCACCATTATTTGTGTTTGGTTGTTGCTCAAAGTTTTGCATGTTTGGTTGCTCAAACTTAGATGCGTTGCCACCAAATGCAGGCTGTTGACGATGCTGGTTCATACTGCCCTGCTTCGCACCTAGCATACCGCGCATTAGTTTAAAGATGACAAAGGCAATCAAACCAATAATTAGGATATCCATAAACTGGATACCTTCAAAAGCACCGCCAAAGAATGCAGCAAGTAGACCACCAGCAAGAAGTCCGCCTAGCAGACCACCCATAAGGCCTTTCTTACTTGAAGACTTTGTCGTCTGATCTTTGCCGACCGTATTGGTGTTTTGTTGCTGTTGTTTCGGTGCTGGTGCAGTTTTGTAGCTCTTACCGAAAGACTTACTGCCACCAAACTTCTTCGCTTCCGCGATAGGCGTTACAGCAACAGTAAACATCAATAAAGCAACAATAGAAAATAAACGTTTCATCGTTATCCTTAAAGTTAGCTATCTAAGATAGTGCCCCATTTTCAAGACGAAACAATCGTTGTTTCAAACAGTAGCACGCCAAAGATGATTTTTAAGTCATCATACTCTGTATACCGATTGATGAAAATAGCTTATAGAAGCTGACATGTATCAGAATATTGCCAAAAATGCAGACTGCTCACACTGCTTGCAATTCAGCTGAAGGCGCTTGATCAATGTAAAAAAAGTATGGAATAAGTTCACTAATACTCCAGATTGTTTTACTTGAATTAGAATCAGTGACACAGCTCAGAATCCTACACCTTGAGGGCACTTGGACACATTGCCTTGTTGACGGTTAATAGGTAGCTGACTATCATATTGAACGATGTTCAATAAAGTAGTTTGAGAGTATGGCGCGCAGAAACGATCACACCCGAGAAGAGTTAGTGAATTTGACGTTAACAACGGTCAAAAACTTTTTAGATGAGAATTCTTACCACGAACTCAGTCTTCGTAAAATCGCTAACATGATTGGTTACGTGCCAAGCACATTGGTAAATGTTTTTGGTAATTATAATTTGTTGTTGCTTCATGTTGTCGCTCAAACTTTAGATGAGTTATCTCAAGAAGCACGCAAAGCGACTAATGACAGCAAAGACTCCCATCAAGCGCTTTTTGAACTCGCTTATTGCTACCACGATTTTGCTCAAAAACACCCATACCGTTGGCAGTTAGTGTTCGAACACAACATGAATGGAGCAGAACTTCCGGAATGGCATGCCAAACGTATCGATGGTATGACGGGAATGCTAGAGTCACTATTGGCTCAAATCGCACCACATCGTACTGAATCCGAAGTGATTCAAGCGAGTCGAGTCCTTTGGTCTGGCGTACATGGCATTACTTTACTCAGTGTTGATGATAAGTTTTTCTCTAGTGAACCGATTGATGGCAAAGAATTGATCAGTAATCTTCTTTCTAACTACCTCACGAACTGGTAACAAAGGATTATCCATGTCATCCGACAGACAGCCGTCCTTACTTACGCAGAGAAAGTTCCTGCCCTATTTCATTACTCAGTTTTTTGGCGCTTTCAACGACAATATTTTTAAAAACGTTTTGCTGTTGTTTGTCGCATTCGCTGGCTCCAGTGCACTACCTATTTCGAGCAATTTGTTCATCAACCTTGCGGCAGGCTTGTTCATTCTACCGTTCTTTCTGTTCTCTGCTTCCGCTGGCGTATTAGCCGACAAATATGAAAAGTCATGGTTTATTCGTAAGGTCAAACTATTTGAAATAGCCATCATGCTGTTAGGTGCCATCGGATTCATAACCGAAAGTTATGGTGTGCTTTTATTGCTACTGTTTTTAATGGGCACACAGTCAGCATTTTTTGGCCCAGTTAAATATGCCCTTTTGCCTCAAAAGTTAAATGCTAAAGAGTTAGTGCCCGGCAACGCTCTTGTTGAAGCTGGTACCTTTATCGCCATCCTTATTGGCACCTTAGGCGCTGGGATTATAGCCTCTGCAGACAACGCAAAATACCTCGCCGCATTTTGTGTCGTGATCTTCGCATTGTTAGGCTACTTGTCGAGCCGCTCAATCCCCTTTGCTGCAGCCAGCGCGCCCAATCTCTCTTTTCGTTGGCAACCATACAAGCAAACCAAACACACGCTCTCTATCGCCAAATCCGATCGAGTTGTTTTTCAATGCATAATGGCAATAAGCTGGTTTTGGTTTTTAGGCGCCGCATATCTAACACAATTCCCGAATTTCACTAAGATTTACCTAAATGGCACCGAGAGTGCGGTGTCTTTCTTGCTCGCTCTATTTTCCATTGGTATCGCGCTAGGGTCGCTACTTTGCAATTGGATCTCAAACCATCGTATCGAAGTCGGTATTGTGCCAATTGGTGCCTTTGGCATTACGGTATTTGGGTACCTAATGGCCACTTCCATTCCCAATGATCTACCTACTTTCCATAACTTTGTAGACTTCTTTAGATATGAGCCTTTTTGGCCATTATTTTTCTACCTATTGATGATTGGCGCTTCGGGCGGTTTGTTTATCGTGCCTCTTTACGCATTAATGCAGCATCGAGCAAAGGAAACCGAACGTGCTCAAGTCATCGCAGGGCTCAACATTTTTAACTCTCTGTTTATGGTCGGCAGCGCTGTCTTAGGTATTGTGTGCCTAAGTGTAATCAAGATGACAATTCCTCAGCTGTTTGCATTGTTAGCCATTTTAAATTTCTTAGTCGCCGCTTACATCTTTTTGCAAATTCCTATTTTTGTAGTTCGCTTTGTCATGTGGATGCTTACGCACACCATCTATCGAGTTAAGCATAAGAATCTACACAACCTACCCGAGCATGGTGGGGCATTGATTGTATGTAATCATGTAAGCTACATGGATGCATTGCTACTTAGTGCCGTATGCCCAAGGTTGATTCGTTTTGTGATGGAGGAAGATTACGCCAACCTACCTCCATTAAGGCGCTTTTTACGTCGAACTGGGGTAATTCCAATTTCAGCGAGTAACAGAAGCTCTATCAGACGTGCATTTAACGATGTGGAAGCTGCGCTAAGCGAAGGTCATATCGTCTGTATTTTCCCTGAAGGAAGATTAACTTCAGATGGTGAAATGAATGAATTCATGCGCGGTATTGATATAATCCTACGTCGTAGTCCAGTACCTGTCATACCTGTTGCACTTAAAGGCTTATGGGGAAGCTATTTCAGCCGCGCAAAAGGTCGCGCATGCTGTGGCTTACCGACTCGATTTTGGTCAAAGCTAGAAATAGAGGCAGGACAACCGGTGCCACCAAACGAGGCAACGGCAAAAACAATGTTCGATAAAGTGCATCAACTTAGAGGCGACTGGCGATAAATACACTTGAACACATGTTTAGGATAACTGAACATGTGTTCAAATCATTAAGACAAACTGACCACACCCAGTGCGATATACTCTCCCTTTCATTCACAACAGCGAATAAAAACCTTGAATAGAAACTACCTCCTGTTTGGATTGGCGTTACTTTTTTGTCTAACCCCTCTTGCCTCCTCTCCCATTGCTCTAGTTATCGGTTTTCTACTCGCAAGTTTTGGTTTTGTGCCTTCCGAGCTGCCCATCGCTTCTTTTACTAAAAAGCTGCTGTCTTACTCGATTATTGGCTTAGGCTTTGGCATCAACTTTGAGCAAGCACTTGCAGTCACATCGGATGGTATCGGCCTGATCATCGCCACTATTACAGGCACACTGATCATGGGCACTCTCATTGCCAGGGTAATTAAATTGGAGCGAGTAACCGCTTACTTAATCTCATCAGGTACTGCAATTTGTGGTGGTAGCGCAATTGCTGCTGTGGCACCGGCGATTAAAGCGAAAGACGAGCAGATTGGATTAGCACTGGCAACAGTGTTTGTCCTGAACTCCATTGCACTCTTTGTGTTTCCTGTGATTGGACATGCTTTAGGGCTAGATCAACACACGTTTGGCACATGGGCTGCGATTGCCATTCATGACACATCTTCTGTTGTCGGGGCTGCCTCGGCCTATGGGGAAGAAGCACTAACGACGGCAACAACATTGAAACTCGCGCGCGCTTTATGGATCATTCCTGTTGCTTTGATCAGTGCCGTCATCTTTTCAAGAGGCCAAAAAGAGAATGGAAAGAAAAAACTAGCTATCCCTTATTTCATTTTTTGGTACTGTGCAGCTATCGCGTTTAGCGACTTCTTTCCTCAATTTGAAATGGTCTATCACGGCATTTTCATTGGAGCAAAGCAAGCGTTGGTTGTATGTCTGTTCTTGATAGGTTGCAGCATTTCAATTTCAAAACTAAAGTCAGCTGGAGCTAAGCCGCTGTTGTTTGGTGTGACTCTGTGGGTGCTAATTTCTACCACTTCTCTAAGTTGGTTACTGTTTTAGATATTGGTGGTCTGCTTATCGCGTTGAGGGGACGGTATTTCCCGTTTGCTATTTTTGTATATAACGACCAACGCAATAGCGATCAAAAATGCCGTTAGCTCTGCAAGAGAGCGGGCTAGCCCTTCACTACTTATCGCGATACCAATTTGTAGTGCTACTGCCGCAATTAAAACTAGCTTTGCCATCCTGAACCTTATGCATTTTCTCTCCACTAAGAAGCATAATTATGATTCAGAGTTATAAGGATACGAAATTCTCTTTATGACTAATACATAGCAAAATTGACTAATGCTGAAGTGATGACAACAGCCACTCTTTCACGGCCTTACGTGAAATTTTGATCCCACCTTCTAGTAGAGTTTCTGGCATTACATGGTATTCCACTGGCCATTTAAACTTCTCTAACTTTGATTGCAAGTGCTGGTCATACTCCGACTTGCTGCGCAATCCATTGGTCTGAATCACAGCTACTGGTCTATGACCAAACTCCGCGTCTTCGACTGGAACCACTATACTCTGCACTACACCATCAATTTGGTTCAAAGCGGCTTCAATCTCTTCACAATGGATATTCTCACCACCAGAGATAAACTGATTGTCGGCACGGCCGATTATCTTTAATTCATCACCTTGCCACTCGCCAAGATCTTTGCTGTCAAACCAGCCTTTCTCATCCAGAAATGGGGTAACATGTCCTTGATGGAAATACCCTGCCGCTAATGTCTTACCGCCAACAAAAATGCGTTGGTCAACTAATTTTATCTTACGGTGCTTCAATACATGTCCAGCATTACTGGTGCTGTCAATTCTCTTTGCGGTAACGGTAGAGGCCGCCTCCGTCATCCCATAACCTAACCACGTCTCAATGCCTTGCCCTGATGCTCGTAGTGCCAACTCATGATCAACGTGACTGCCGCCCAGTAGCACATGTGTCAATGACAAATGTGCATCATCATCCAATAACCGTTTGAGCTGAGTCGCAACCAAAGAAGCGTGTGATACGCCCTGAATATCATCAACAAGTTTCCCTGAACCGACTTTTAGTGTTGCTCCGACATATAGCCAACGATAGACAATCGCTAATCCAGAGACGTGATACAGCGGAAGCGATAACAGCCAAGCATCTTGCTGAGTGAAAATGAACTCCTGCAACAAGCCCTCTGCAGACGCAAGATGCTGTCGATGTGTATGAACCACAGCTTTAGGCTCCCCTGTAGAGCCAGAAGTAAATACTACTGAAGCGAGCCGGTCATGATGATAGCTATCTTCAGTCAACGAATCACTCTCTTGCTGTGATACTACAGGCGGTGAAAGCAATGTTGCCTTGAGTTTTTGTACATCATGTTCAGAAAAGGTCGAAGCGCACTCCTGAGAAAACCAGATAAACCGAGTTTGATCAGGCCTGTAAAGTGTAGCAAGCTTACCCTGCAACTTATCTAGTGGTTGTTCCATGGTCAGCGCAGCGAGTGCGCCTAACTGTTTGGAGGCAAGATAAAACAACAGTGTTTCTACTTGGTTCTTGCCAACCAAAGTCAGCACATCCCCCCGAGTTACACCCAAGTCATTCAAATAGTGAGTGTATTGGTCAATACGCTTCGAGAGGTGTTGCCAGTTTAATACTTCTGTTGATGTCTTGAGTGCAATAGAAAAAGGGCTCGTTTGAGCCCAATATTTCCATGGTGCCTTCGCAATATTGTCTACGCAGAATGCCACACAATCTCCTGGTCTTTTAGAGGAAGAACGGGAAGTTCACACTTAGGCCAGCCCTGCTCTAGCTGAGCTTTGAATAAGCCAATCGTATCCAAACCTGGAACTTCATCAGGCAGCTGCCATTGGGCAAAGCGCGCTAATTGAGTTAAACCGAGACTGGATTCAATGCTCGAGCTAATCACTGCTTTCATCCCCAGTGACTTCGCTTTCTCTATCAGTGTAATACAAAAATCCACCGAACCAATGAGTGTGGGTTTGATGATGATCGTTTTCACACCAGTTAGATCTTCAAGACGGAAATCTTCACGACGAACCGCATCTTGCAATGTTTCATCCCAAGCGATAGCAATACCAGTATTAATCGCAAAAGAGAGACTATCGCCAGGAGAGCGGCACGGCTCTTCCAAAAAGGTGATGCGCTGACGCAAAGACGGAGTAATGTATTTAGCAAACTGCTGCGCTTTTTCTGGTGTCCAAGCGCGGTTTGCATCAAGTCGAAGCGTTAATTGAGGGATTGATTCAAGAAAAAGGTTCACAAGCATGCCATCGCGAATTGGCTCATAAAGTCCAACTTTCACCTTAGCGACTTTCTCACCTTCCATTTCGTTCAGCTTTGGAATGAGCTCATCTGGGTCGCCAGTGCATAGTGGCGCTGTTTGGTATTTACCTTGTTGTGGTAAGCCACCAGCTAATTCAAGCTGTGCCATCGATAAACCAAACGCAACCGACGGGTACATATTGGCATAATCCACATCCAACTCTGCAACCCAACGCTCCGCCTGTTCTTGTAGCTGAACACCCGCATATTCGGCGCTCTCTAAGCTAAAACCAGGAAGAGGAGCGACTTCTCCAAGCCCTGTTTTACCATCTTCGGAAAGCGCAACAACATAACCAACACGTTCGGTTAGCTTGTTGTTACGTAGGATGACACCACTATCCATGGGCAAGCTATAACGATAAATTTTCGCTTCACGCATAATTCAAGTCCTATGTAATGCCGTATATTTGAGCGTTCTGACGAGCAATCCCACCAGCCTCCCAGAGGGCGAGGCGCTCAGGAAAAAAGGAACAGAGGAGCTAACACGCTCCTCATTTAGACGGATTATGGGTTGCGAGGGAATTTATCGAAGTCTGGGCGACGCTTCTCGTTAAAGGCATTACGACCTTCTTGGCCTTCATCAGTCATGTAGAACATCATCGTTGCGTTACCCGCTAGCTCTTGCAGACCCGCTTGACCATCACAATCTGCGTTTAATGCAGCTTTCAGGCAGCGCAATGCCATTGGGCTGTGCTGTAGTACTTCACGACACCAACGAACGGTTTCTTTCTCTAGATCCGCTAGTGGTACAACTGTGTTTACTAGGCCCATGTCTACCGCTTCTTGAGCATTGTAGAAACGACATAGGAACCAAATTTCGCGAGCTTTCTTTTGGCCTACGATGCGAGCCATGTAAGATGCACCCCAACCACCATCAAATGAACCCACTTTAGGGCCTGTTTGACCAAATTGAGCGTTGTCAGCGGCAATCGTTAGGTCACACATCATGTGCAGAACATGACCACCGCCCACAGCCCAACCTGCTACCGATGCGATCACTGGTTTTGGACAAGTACGAATATCACGTTGGAAGTCCAATACGTTTAGGTGGTGCGTACCTTGGTCGTCTTTGTAGCCGCCGTAGTCGCCGCGGATCTTCTGGTCACCGCCAGAACAGAATGCGTCTTCACCTAGACCTGTCAGAATGATCACGCCAACACCAGAGTCGTAACGCGCATCTGCCAACGCATCAATCATCTCTTTTACCGTTTGAGGACGAAACGCGTTACGCACTTGAGGACGCGCAATGGTGATTTTCGCGATACCATCTTCAGACTTATGGTAATGAATGTCCTCGTATTTCTCGCCGCAATCTTTCCATTGAACCGGAGCGTAAAGTTCTTCTTCAGAAATGCCTACTGTTTTAGCCATGGTGATTCCCATTGTTCTCGTTACTCTCACCAAAGTGAGACTGAATTATTTGCTTGGTATGTATCGCAAACTGTTTGGGCTGCTCTTGATGGACGTTATGACCAGCGCCTTCAACTTGTCGATACGCCAACCCGCTACGTTGTGCCAGTTGGCTAAATTTTTGGTCTTTCTCACCACACAAGTAATACACTGGTATGTTCTGCTTTTGCAGTGAGGGCAACAAATATGCCTGTTTGGCTAACGATGTCGCCATCAACATATTCGCCACCGCTGAGCCAAGATTATCACTTCGCTTCGCAATGAATGTTTGTCTTTGCTCATGGTTTAGTGAAGAAAACACCGCTTGTTGGTACCAATCGTTCAAAACACGTTCAAGTGGTTCAGTTTTGAAACGCATTGCCCAGCGAGCATCATTCTCTAATCTCACCTGTTTCTCTGACTCAGTTTGAAGCCCGAAGTTTCCCCCTTCAATAATCGCGCCTGCAATATTGAGCTCTGGAAAGCATTGATGGGCAATACCATGCATCGCAATGCGGCCGCCCATAGAGTATCCAATCAAAATAAGTGGTTGTTGTGAGGGAAATAATAAAGATAGTGTGGAACCAAGAAGTTTGCAGCAATCATTTAAATCGCAGCAAAAAATAGATTGGCTGCGTCCGTGACCAGGAAGGTCAACCGTAACACGTTCATATTCGGGTAATGCATTTAAACACGCGAGCCAATCGGCACCGCTACCGAGTAAGCCATGCAAAAACACCAAAGTGGGCAACGTTCTACTTTGGTGTTTTTCTAATACAGGGAAACGTTCAAAGTAAAGCATTCAGACTCTTATTAAATGCCTTGAGTGTCTCAGCAGCTTGATTAGGTGGGGTTTGAACCTCGACCAGCAACGTGCCTTGGCGGTGACATAAATGCTCTTTTACAGATGATTGGAATTGCTCCAGTGTAGAAACATGCAAATACGCCAAACCAAACTGCTTTGCCGCGTGTTCAAACTGATAACCATGAGGCATTTGATAATATGTCGTCCTGCGCTCTGGTGGTACTGGCAACATATCAAAAATCGCACCGCCGTCATTATTAGTAACAACAAGTACCGCCGGCAGTTTATTGTGAGAAAATAGCGCCAGAGAATTGAGATCATAAAGTGCTGCTGTGTCACCGATATACATCAGTAACGGATTACCTCTTGCCCGTTGCACGCCTGATGCCGTAGCAAACAAACCGTCAATCCCTGACGCGCCTCGATTAGTGAAAACCTCTACACCATCAAATTTTCCGTACATATCAACAAGCCGAACAAACAAGCTATTACCCAAGAAAACATCTACGTTCTTTGTGCGCTCGTTGATGTCTGCTGCCAACGCAATTTCGTCAATGGCAGACGCTGAATCAGATAGGAAGGCTTCTTCGATACGTTGATGAACTCGCTTAACGTCATTCGCTAACCTATCAGCCCACCCAGCAAATATTGACTTCTCAAAACTAATGCGAGAAACCCACGTTTGAGGAGGCTCAACCCAGTGCATTTGCGCCAGATGATTTTGGTTATTCCGGTCCATACAAGGTGAGACATACCAATACTGAACGTCTTTATCTTGTTGACTCTGCGAAACTTGTTTATCAATCCAATGATTCAAACGTTTGGAGATGATTCGGCTACCAAACTGGATAATAAGTTCACAAGACTCAAGCTCGTTTACGAACTCGGGACGTTGAAGCCATACATCGTAATGCGCCCAATCCGAACTCAAACCACTTTGCGGGTCTGCAAGTACCGGCCATCCCATTTTTTGTGCAAACGCCTGCGCCGAACGCGCTTGTTCAAGCGGTAAGCTGCCAATCACAACCAACCCTTTTTTGTCTGAGCAAGACGGGATGTTCGCCTGTGACAAATGGCTAAAACGCTGAGTATAAGTGCCGCTTCCTTTTCGCCATCCGGCGACCGAATCTAAGTAGGTTTGATAATCCGCTTTTGCGCCGTTGGAATACAAAGGCTCTGGAAATGCACAATTAATGTGAACAGCACTACCCTGCAATTTCTGAGTAAACATCACTTCGTCAACAGAGGTCAGCAACCAGTTAAGCGACGTTGCTAAATTTGGGCTTGGTAAATTCAAACTGGCCGAAACATGATGTGAAAAAATACCCAATTGATTTATCGCTTGGTTTGCACCACAGCCGACAAGTTCTACTGGACGATCTGCTGTCAGCAGCACCAGTTTTTCACCAGTAAGTTTGGCTTCGGCAACCGACGGTAATAAGTTCGCCACTGCCGTACCAGAGGTAACGATAATTGCCACGGGTTCCTGAGTAGCTTTCGCTAAACCAAGAGCCATAAAGCCCAATCCACGCTCATCAAAATGAGTATGAATGGAAAAGTCGGACTGTTCTGCCGCTTCTAAAGTTAAAGGCGTAGAACGAGATCCGGGAGCGATACAAACATGCTTAACGCCAAATCGCTGAAGCTCAATCAATATGGTTTCTGACCAAACTCGATTGAGCACCGCTTGGTCATGACTCATGATGCGACTCCCAATGGCAGATGATCAGAAATCAGCGTAAGTAACGTCGACATTTTCTTATCAAGTTCTGCCCACTCATGTTCTGCAATGGAGCCTGGAACAATCCCTGCGCCCGCAAACAGTTGTACTTGCTCACCGAGCACAAGCGCACTTCTGATTGCGACACAAAACTCTGCTCGTTCATGGCTTATGTAACCCATTGACCCCGCGTACCAGCCGCGTGCAAACGGCTCATTATCCAATATAAATTGCATCGACTCTTGTCGGGGTAAGCCAGCAACCGCCGCTGTTGGTTGAAGCGCCGATAACAACTGAACACCATTTATCCCCGCTCTTAGACTAGCGTGAATATTTCGCTTAAGGTGCTGCACTTTTCGTAGTCTGACCAAACTCGGTTCAGCTTCCACTTCAACCACTTCAGAATGTGGTGATAGACGGTCAATGATGTCGTCCACCACATACTGGTTTTCGTTGAGGTTCTTTTGGTCTTGGGATAACCAATTCGCCAACTCCATATCTTGAGTGGCATTGTCTCCCCGACCAATCGTACCTGCTAACGCTTCGGTATGTAGCTCATGCCCTACGCGAGAATACAAACGTTCTGGCGTAGACCCCATAAAACTGTGCTTACTGTCTAAGCTCAGCATGAAATGGAAGCTATGATGGTTATTTAAGTAACTTGCTTTAAGTAGCTGTGCAGCACTTAATGTGTTATCAAGCTGCACGGTAGAGCGACGCGCTAAAACCACTTTCTTAAAATCATCATTCTCTATACCAGTCAGAACCTTATGAACTAACTCATTCCATTGAGGCTGACTTGGCGTGTGAACAATAGAGCGGATGTGAGACGAAATTGGAGCTAAGGTCGCGACCTCACAAACCAGTTTATTCAACCCAGCTAGAGTTCGCGCTTTGTCTTCTGAAATATTAACTGCGAGAGACCACTGTTGGTCAAAACGAATTAACTCAATTTGAGGCAAAAAGAAAAAAGAGGGCATACAGCGACGATTCTTCTCATGCTGTCCATCAAAAGAGCGCCCGCCCCAGACTCTTTGCCCTTCACCTAGAATGGTATAAGCAGGACCTGGCTCAACAAAAGCGTGCAATTGCCCTAGTGCAACGACCTCTTCACGTGTATCGCGGGACTGCCAATAAAACTTAGGGAAAAGTGGTTGCGCATCAAGCCAATCAATAAATGAGAAATTAGGTTTCTCGCTAAGGGGCTCGACCAGACGTGTTTGATTGCCTTCCGATTGCTGAACTCGCTCGATAATTCTCTTTACGGCTTGATGGAACTGTGACAAATCAACCTCGTTGTATGTGAGGATAAATGGTAACTGACGGCTACTCTAAGTTTAGACCCAAAGCAAATCAAGGTCGTATGCGATCTTTTGCAAAATCCTGTGATAGCAAGCGAGCAAAACTTAACCAGCAGACAGATTATTTACAGATATATATTCTAATAAAAAACAAATTATTGTATTTTAATAAAGAAATTAACGAATTTTTAGGAATTAAACAATGCAAAATATCGGGATGTCGTCAAAACTCGACAATGTCTGCTACGACATTAGGGGTCCTGTACTCAAACATGCTAAGCGCATGGAGGAAGAAGGGCATAAAATCCTAAAGCTAAACATTGGTAACCCTGCCCCATTTGGTTTTGACGCCCCTGATGAGATTTTAGTCGACGTGATTCGTAATCTGCCGACTTCTCAAGGCTATTGTGATTCCAAAGGCATTTACTCTGCTCGTAAAGCTGTGGTCCAACACTATCAGCGTAAAGGTATACGCTCGCTAGATGTCGAAGATGTGTATGTAGGTAACGGCGTGTCTGAGTTGATCGTAATGGCTATGCAAGCGCTATTAAACAATGGCGACGAAATGCTGATCCCAGCACCAGACTATCCGTTATGGACAGCTTCAGTTGCACTATCTGGTGGTAAGCCGGTTCATTATCTATGTGATGAAGAAACTGACTGGTACCCAGACCTTGAAGACATCAAAAAGAAAATCACACCAAAGACACGTGGCATTGTTCTGATCAACCCGAACAACCCGACAGGTGCGGTATACAGCCGTGACTTCCTACTTGAAGTGATTGAGATAGCACGCCAGCACAAACTGATCATTTTCGCAGATGAGATCTACGACAAAGTGTTGTACGACGGTGCAACACATACCTCAGTCGCCACACTCACTGAAGACGTGCTAGTCATGACATTCAATGGCCTTTCAAAAGCCTACCGTGTTTGTGGTTTCCGTGGTGGCTGGATGTTCCTAACGGGGCCTAAACATCTGGCTCAAGGGTACGTGAATGGCTTGGAGCTGCTTTCATCGATGCGTTTATGTGCAAACGTACCAATGCAACATGCCATTCAAACCGCGTTAGGTGGATACCAGAGTATCAATGAACTGATTTTACCTGGCGGACGCTTATTAGAGCAGCGCAACCGAGCGTATGAACTGATCAATCAGATTCCTGGCGTTTCTTGTGTCAAACCTAAGGGTGCGATGTACCTCTTCCCGAAAATCGACACTAAAATGTACAACATCAAGAACGATCAGCAGATGGTTTTAGATTTCTTAAAACAAGAGAAGGTCTTACTGGTGCAAGGTTCCGGTTTTAACTGGCCAAAACCAGACCACTTCCGCATCGTGACACTACCGCACGTTGAAGATCTAGAAATCGCCATTGGACGTTTTGAAAGATTCCTATCAACCTACAGCCAGTAATGAATCACTGGTAGTAATTAGTGCTGATCTCTCATATGCTTAGAGGAACTCCTAGTGAGTTCCTTTTTTACACCAGAAACGGAGAAAGCCATGAAAGAAAGCCATTTTTTCGCCCACCTGGCTCGAATGAAGCTGATCCAACGCTGGCCTTTAATGCGGTCCGTCTCACCAGAAAACGTTTCAGAGCATAGCTTACAAGTTGCTTTTGTCGCTCATGCCCTTGCCCTCATTAAAAACAAAAAGTTCGGCGGCAACCTTAATCCAGAGCGTATCGCGATTCTTGCCATGTACCATGACTCCAGTGAAGTATTAACGGGTGATCTTCCGACTCCAGTGAAGTATTACAACCCTGAAATTGCCAAAGAATATAAGAAGATAGAATCGGCAGCGGAGCAAAAATTACTCTCAATGTTACCGGAAGAGTTCCAAGATGACTTTGCCCCCTATCTTCTTTCTCACTCTGCTCACGAAGAGGACGCAAAAATCGTTAAGCAAGCCGATTCCATCTGTGCCTATTTAAAATGTCTCGAAGAACTAAGCGCCGGCAACCATGAGTTCGCTCTGGCAAAAAAACGCTTAGACGTCACTTTGCAAGAACGCAGAACGCCTGAACTGGATTACTTTCTCAATACCTTTGCCCCAAGTTTCGAATTATCGTTAGATGAAATCAGTTAGCTTACGGAGATAATCGTGTCGTTTGAATTACACCCGCAATGGCAAGAGCGCCATGATGATGAGCATAAAATCCGTCGAGACGACCATCGGAGCCCGTACCAACGAGACCGAGCGCGCATTCTTCACTCGGCTGCATTTCGACGCCTACAAGCAAAAACCCAAGTACACGGCAATAGCTTGGAAGACTTTCACCGCAGCCGGTTAACACACTCCTTAGAAGCGTCGCAACTCGGGACCGGTATCGTCGCCCAGTTAAAGAAAAAACAGCCAGAGTTCCGCGATCTATTACCATCAGACAGCTTAATTGATTCATTATGTTTGGCGCACGACATCGGGCATCCTCCATACGGTCATGGGGGAGAAGTCGCTCTAAACTACGTAATGCGCGAACATGGCGGCTTCGAGGGGAATGCCCAAACCTTTCGTATCGTCACTAAGTTAGAGCCTTATACCGAGCATTTCGGAATGAATTTATCACGCCGCACACTGCTTGGTTTGATTAAGTACCCTGCCCTCATTAGTCAAACACGCTCCGTCAAGTTGCCTCAACCAGCCGAGCACCAACGTAAACTAAAAGCAAAAGACTGGAGCCCAGCTAAAGGTATTTATGATTGTGATAAAGACTTATTTGATTGGGTAATTGCACCGCTTTCTGACAACGACAAGGCATTGCTTAGTCTGATGCGTTCAACGCCAGAATCGGAGTTTGAGCACAGTAAAACGCGTTTTAAATCACTCGATTGCTCAATCATGGAGCTAGCAGATGATATCGCCTACGGTGTTCATGATTTAGAAGATGCAATCGTACTTGGTATGGTGACACGTCAGCAATGGCAAGAAGGCGCAGCAAGTCAATTAGCGGACTGTGGCGACCCGTGGTTTGAAGCTTATATCGATTCCATCGGACAGATGCTATTTAGCGGTAAGCACCATGAGCGGAAAGATGCTATCGGTGGTATGGTTAACGCGCTACTGACCAGCATTTCAATCAAAACGGTGGATGAGCCGTTTAATAACCCGTTACTGTCTTGGAATGCGTGTTTAGAACCACAGATGGCACGTGCACTTGACGTACTCAAACACTTTGTCAGCACCTTCGTTATCCAAGTCCCGCAGGTCCAGATCGTTGAGTATAAGGGTCAGCAAATTATTATGGATATTTTTGAAGCGTTAACAGCAGACCCAGAGCGCTTACTACCCGTTCATACAAAAGATCTGTGGTGTCAGGCGAAGAGCGAGAGCAATAAGATGAGGGTCATCGCCGATTATATTTCTGCAATGACCGATGGTCACGCACAAAAGCTACACCGCCAACTTTTCTCTTCCATCGTTCTTTAGTAACACTCAACCTTTCAAATAATTCTTTTCAAAAACGCCCGGAGGCATCTGGGCGATTTGGAATTCGATCATATTTTCAAAGGCACGCATAAGCGGTGCAAAGTCGCGCTCGGGTTCAAGCAAGCGAAGCGAATGATAACCAGCCTCGACTGTCGATAAGCTATTCTCAGAGGGCGCCTTACGAATGGTGTAGTGCCCTTGTAGTTGCTTAGGCAACTGCACGGTTGGGAGTGGATGTAAGTTGCTTGAGAGTTGCCACATTTTGTACGCTTTTTTCCACGTACCATCGAGCAAAATCAAACGTATTTTCTTAGATACACTATGACTCGCTTGAGTGATTTCAGAAATGCATCGTGACTCTTCTGATGGGTAAAGAACAAAATGTTTATATGACTCATCCGCTAATAAGTGATTTAAGACATCATCACAAGAAAAGTCCTCTCCTATCAAACAAATACAGTTATCTAAACTCAAATTGAGAATCCGTGCCGTACCAAGCGGACGATGTTCTTCACTCGTGTGCTGAAGAATGATAAGTTCTACCTCGCTTGCCAGTGGTACAATCCATTGGCAAATACACGCTTTTTGCGATTTTCCACAACGAGAACAATAACGAGACATAGAGTGAACCTTTATACCTTACTGAGTATTATCAGCGTGATCTGTTTGATACTTCAATTTGAACCAATGGCAAGCCTAACCGAGTGGCACAGCTACAATATACGCCATGGTGAATGGTGGCGAATCGTAACAGGAAATCTCACACATACCAACTTTGCGCACTTAGGAATGAACCTCGCCGGATTGTGGATCATTACTTTTATTTTTCGCCCAAGCACTCGTAACTTCCTTATCGTTTTTTCAATCTTATGTGCATGTGTTGGTGCGCTGAATTTGTTTACCAACATGTCGGTGTACGTGGGTTTATCCGGCGTATTACACGGATTGTTTGGATTTTGGGCGCTCAGAGAAGTCTTTGAAAGTAGAAGAAGCAGTGTGTTGTTAGTCGGAGGGCTAATCGCCAAAGTAGTATGGGAGCAGGTCTATGGCCCATCCAGCAGTACTGCTGAGCTTATCGGTGCAAACGTTGCTATTGATGCTCATATGTTTGGCGCACTCGGTGGGTTAGTAATGGCTTTACTGGAAAAAGGCCTTCGCCGTCGTTTATTCGGATAAAAAATCCCGAACCACGAAAGAGGGGCTGGTTCGGGAAAGCAGTAATAGGGAAGCAGATATTGTTCTGAATTCAGACTCAATATCTGCAATACATCAAGCTACAGTAAAATGCGGTCTTCGTTTTTCTTAACTGTCGCTTCACCAATGCCTTTTACGCTCTTCAAATCTGCTGCCGTTTTAAAAGGGCCATGTTCCTCGCGGTAGTCCACTATACTCTGCGCTTTCTTCTCACCTATACCTTTCAACATGGTCGCAATTTCTTCAGCAGTGGCCGTGTTGATATTTACAGTAATTTCAATTCCTTCATATTTGTCAGTGGCTGAATCCGCAGCCATGCTAAAAGGTGCAAAAACAAATAAGCACAATGTCAAAATCCATTTCATATTGAACATACAATCTCCAAAATAGTAGGCTAAAAACAGTCATCGAGAGCGAGTCACTATCAAGTTTGCAATGGAAAGCAATATGGTTATGCATTTAACAAACTGAGATGACCCGGAATTCACAACGGCCGCTATCACTTAAACGCGCACTAATTTAAGTAATGCCTATTGATGATAGAAGTTCATAAAGACAAAAATAAAACGGACCGCTTATGCGGTCCGTTTTATTCAACATACAAATTACACTAATTGTGCTTAGTTGCTCACAACAAAGTACTCAATGTCAGTATTTGCACGCAGTACGGCTAGTACAGATGATAAATCTTGCTGAGAAGATGCACGCTGCATTTGCATCGCAACTTGATCTTCTAACTCACTATCTAGCTCTGCGTTTACAGCATCAAGCTCGATGATAATGATGTTACCTTCAAGATCTTTAGACTGACCGTATACTGGTTTACCATCGACTGGTTTTGCCATCGCGAATACCGTTGTTGCTAACGGAGAACGACGATCTACTGTCTCTTGTTCACCAAAGGCAAGATTGTTTTCAGCAAGCACGTTCGTCTTACCTTCTTTCAATGCCGCAACGACTTGTGTTCCAAGCTCCATCGCTTCTTGCTCACCTTTAACACGAGATAGCTCTGCAACAACCTGATCTTTCACTTCTTCTAGTGGAAGAACTGTCTCGTCACGCGCATCTTCAACACGAACAACGATAATATGCTCAGGCGCAACTTCGATAGCTTCAGAGTTTAGGCCATCTTCTTTAACTTCAGGGCTTAGGATAGCTTGCATTACCGCAGGGCTACGAAGCACTTCAGGTGCATCAACCTGAGAAATAAAGTCTGTTGTCTTCACTTCTTGGTTAACCGCTTGAGAAGCATCATACAATGAGTCTGGGTATTCAAACGCTACGCGCTCAAGCTCATTTTGCAACTCGTAGAATTGATCGATAGCTTGTTGGTCAACCATCTCTTGTTTGATTTCAGCAGCGACTTCTTCAAATGGCTTCGCCACAGAATCTTTTAGCTCTTCAAGCTTGATAATGTGATAGCCAAAGTCCGACTTTACTAGACCCGACGTATCGCCAGGATTCTTCAGTGCGAATGCCGCTTCTTCAAAAGCAGGGTCCATCACATCACGCTCGATCCAACCTAAGTCACCACCGTTTTCAGCGCTGCCAAAATCGTCAGATTTATCTTGAGCAAGCGTCGCAAAATCTGCACCCGCGTTTAGCTCATCTAGGATAGCTTGCGCTTTTGCTTCATCGTCCCCTTCTACAAGAATGTGAGCGACACGTCGTTGCTCTTCTGAAGAGTATTTGTTTAAGTGCTCGTCGTAGTACTTTTTCACCTCAGCATCAGAAACATTAACTTGTTCCTTTAGCGCTTCAGCTGACAGTTCGATGTAAGAGACTTTAACCTGCTCTGGGCGTGTAAAGTTGTCTGGGTTTGCTTTGTAGTACTCTTGAATTTCTTCGTCGGTCAATTCAATATTTTTCGCAAACTCCGCTAAGTCGATCTGAATCGTGCGAATATCACGAGTTTGAGTGAACAGCTTGCCTTCTGCTTGTACTTCACCCGGCAGAATAAATTCACTGTTTTGTAGCGCATTCAGCAGTTGCTCACGAACCAATTCACGACGCATGTACTCAGCAAAAGAGTCTGGCGAAAAGCCTGCACGACGCAAAGAAGCTTGATAGATCTCTTGATCAAACTGACCATTAGATTGGAACTGAGGCATGTCTAGAATCATGCTACGCACTTGAGTGTCGCTGATTCGCAGACCCAAAGCTTCAGCTTGTTGGTCAAGCAACACGTCATTGATCATTCGATCTAAAACGGATTTGCGGAAAGATTCAACATATGCAGGGTCAGCCAGCATTTGAGAGAAGTAGTCACCCAACTGAGCTTGCATACGGTTACGCTCATTTTGGTATGCCATCTCGAACTCACCACGAGGAATCTCAGTGTTACCGACTTTCGCTGCAGAGTTGTTGCTACCACCAACGATGTAGCTACCTACACCTGCAAATACGAAAGACAGGATGATAAGTCCAAGGATAATTTTGACCGCGATGCTATTCACGCCTTCGCGTAGTCGATCCATCATAATTTAACTGCTCTCCACAATTGAAGCCTACTGCTTCTATCTAATAGAAATAATGGCGCAATAATATCAGAAAAAGAAATGCGCATCAGTATGATGCGCATAATTTAAGAAAGTTCGGCTCGAAGTTTGTAAATTTTTGTTCGAAACTTATTGTTTGAGCAAAAGTTAAGCAAATGGCCGGTTACAGAAATAACGCCGTGATTAGTTACAAGCGTCTTTCAGTGCTTTACCAGCTTTGAAAGCTGGTACTTTTGCTTCTGCGATTTGGATTTCTTCACCAGTTTTTGGGTTACGACCAGTACGTGCAGCACGAGTACGAACGCTGAATGTACCAAAGCCAACTAGAGCGACTTGATCACCAGATTGAAGAGTTCCGCTTACTGCTTCGATGAATGCATCTAGAGCACGACCCGCTGACGCTTTAGAAATATCTGCATTTTCTGCGATTTGTTCTACTAACTGAGTTTTATTCACTGTAATTTCCCCTTTGTGTCATCTGTGATTATTTTTGTGATGACTTTCGTTCCATTGTTAAGAAAATATGCTCCACCCCTTATTCATCAAGGGCTGGCAGCTATCGAAACTAACTTAGCGCCCAAAAAAAACGCTGACAAGCCTTTTTGGGCTTATCAGCGTAAACTTTTACTTATTTTTGCTACACATCACTATTTTTGAGACTCAAACTCAACGCCCGTCGGGTCTCGCTCTAGTGCGACTTTCAGTACTTCATCAATCCACTGTACAGGGATAACTTCCAGATCCGCGATAACATTATCAGGAATCTCTTCCAAATCACGCTCGTTATCTTTTGGAATTAGCACTGTCTTAATGCCACCACGGTGTGCCGCAAGTAACTTCTCTTTTAGGCCGCCGATAGGTAGAACCTCACCACGCAGTGTGATTTCACCCGTCATCGCTACTTCTGCTTTCACAGGGTTGCCTGTTAGAGAAGAAACCAATGCTGTACACATTGCTGTACCCGCACTTGGGCCATCTTTTGGTGTCGCGCCTTCCGGGACGTGTACGTGAATATCTTTCTTCTCGTAGAAGTCAGTATTGATACCTAGCTTTTCTGCACGAGAGCGAACCACTGTCATTGCTGCTTGGATAGACTCTTGCATCACATCACCAAGAGAACCCGTTTGTGTCAGCTTACCTTTACCTGGCATTGATTGAGTTTCAATCGTTAATAGATCGCCACCCACTTCGGTCCAAGCTAGGCCAGTTACTTGACCAATTCGGTTACTTTCATCCGCTTTACCGTAATCGAAACGTTGAACACCTAAGTACTCTTTTAGGTTGTCCATCGTTACCGTTACTGACTTGATGTCCTTATCCAGCAAGATGTTCTTCACCGCTTTACGGCAGATCTTAGAAATCTCACGCTCTAAGTTACGGACACCCGCTTCACGCGTGTAGTAACGAATGATGCCAATAATCGCAGAATCTTCAATGACGATCTCATCCGCTTTCAAGCCATTACGCTTCACTTGTTTATCAACAAGGTGACGTTTTGCAATGTTCAGCTTCTCGTCTTCGGTGTAACCAGATAAACGAATAACTTCCATACGGTCTAACAATGGACCCGGGATGTTCATCGAGTTCGATGTCGCAACAAACATAACGTCAGAGAGATCGTAATCCACTTCTAGGTAGTGATCGTTGAACGAGTTATTCTGTTCAGGATCAAGTACTTCTAGTAGAGCCGATGCCGGATCACCACGCATATCGGAAGACATTTTGTCGATTTCGTCCAATAAGAACAGCGGGTTCTTCACACCAACCTTCGACATCTTCTGGATCAATTTGCCTGGTAATGAGCCGATGTAAGTACGACGATGACCACGAATTTCCGCTTCATCACGCACACCACCCAACGCCATACGAACATACTTACGACCTGTAGCTGAAGCAATTGAACGACCAAGAGATGTTTTACCGACACCAGGAGGACCAACAAGACAAAGGATAGGACCTTTTAGCTTGTTGATACGGTTTTGAACCGCCAGGTATTCAAGGATACGTTCTTTGACACGTTCTAGACCGTAGTGATCTTCATTAAGAACCTCTTCTGCTTTCGCTAAGTTTTTCTTAACTTTTGAGCGCTTAGCCCAAGGAACGCTGACCATCCAATCGATGTAGCTACGAACCACTGTTGCTTCAGCAGACATTGGAGACATCATCTTAAGCTTTTGCAACTCTTGTTCTGTCTTTTCACGTGCCTCTTGAGGCATTTTTGATTCGTCAATCTTCTTCTGTAGCGTTTCGAACTCGTCTGGTGCGTCTTCCATCTCACCAAGTTCTTTCTGAATCGCTTTCATTTGCTCATTCAGATAGTACTCACGCTGAGATTTTTCCATTTGCTTTTTAACGCGACCACGAATTCGTTTTTCAACTTGCAGCAAGTCGATCTCTGATTCCATCTGGCCCATCAGGAATTCCAGACGCTCAGTGACGTCAACAATTTCAAGCACTTGCTGCTTATCCACCAACTTCAACGGCATATGAGCCGCGATGGTATCCGCTAAGCGTGCGGCTTCGTCGATACCATTAAGGGACGTTAGCACTTCTGGTGGAATCTTCTTGTTTAGCTTAATGAACCCTTCAAACTGATTAATCGCGCTGCGAACAATCACTTCTTGCTCACGCTCATCCAATTCTGGCGTAACAACAAATTCAGCTTCCGCTAGGAAGAAGTCACTCTCTTTAAAGTGATTGATTTTTGCTCGCTGCTGGCCTTCGACCAATACTTTTACTGTGCCATCCGGAAGCTTCAAGAGCTGGAGAATGGTGGCTACCGTACCTACGTCAAATAGGTCGTCAACCGTAGGCTCGTCAGTATCCGCTTGCTTTTGTGCCACAAGAAGAACTTGTTTGTTGGTTTCCATCGCCGTTTCTAGACAGCTAATCGATTTCTCACGACCAACAAACAATGGAATAACCATGTGTGGGTAGACCACTACGTCACGTAGAGGTAGTACCGGGATCTCGATACGCTCGGAACGTTCCAAGTTCATATAATTCTCTCTTCCGCTTTCACGTTTAACGTATTACTTAAGGCAGTATATGGGGGCTAATTGTTTGGATTCAATAAGAGAAATAAAAAAAGGAGGTAATTACTTACCTCCTTTTTCATTATGGCTGAATTTACTCTGCTCCAGCTGCCTGATTGTCTGCGTTACTGTAAATAAGCAGTGGTTCTGACTCGCCATTAATGACGGACTCATCAATCACGACTTTACTAACGTCTGTTGCAGATGGTAATTCGTACATGGTTTCAAGTAGCACGCCTTCAAGAATCGAGCGTAAGCCACGAGCACCTGTTTTACGCTCCATTGCTTTTTTCGCGATAGCGCGCAGCGCATCTTCACGGAATTCAAGTTCAGCGTTTTCCAGCTCAAACAATGCTGCATATTGCTTGGTCAGTGCGTTCTTCGGTTCACATAGGATCTGAATCAACGCTTCTTCATCAAGCTCAGTCAGTGTTGTTGTTACAGGTAGACGACCAATGAATTCTGGAATGAGGCCGTACTTCACTAAGTCTTCAGGTTCAACTTGAGTAAATAGCTCACCTACCGTCTTCGATTCATTCTTCGAACGAACTTCAGCACCAAAGCCAATACCTGTACCTGTTGCAACACGCTGCTCAATCACTTTGTCTAAGCCAGCAAAAGCACCACCACAAATGAACAGGATCTTAGATGTGTCCACTTGTAGGAATTCTTGCTGAGGATGCTTACGACCACCTTGAGGTGGAACCGATGCAACCGTACCTTCGATAAGTTTTAGTAGCGCCTGCTGAACACCTTCACCAGATACGTCACGCGTAATAGATGGGTTTTCAGCTTTGCGTGAAATCTTATCAATTTCATCAATGTAAACAATGCCGCGTTCCGCTTTAGCTACATCGTAATCACATTTTTGCAGAAGCTTTTGGATGATGTTTTCAACGTCTTCACCTACGTAACCGGCTTCGGTTAGTGTCGTCGCGTCTGCCATTGTAAATGGCACATCCAAGAATCGAGCTAATGTCTCCGCAAGTAGTGTTTTACCGCTACCTGTAGGACCAATTAGAAGGATGTTGCTCTTACCAAGCTCCACACCTTCGCTCGTTGTATCACCATTGCGTAAACGCTTGTAGTGGTTATATACCGCAACTGCGAGCACTTTTTTCGCGTAATCTTGCCCGATCACATAGTCATCAAGGTGTTCACGGATCTGTTTTGGCGTTGGTAACGCTTCAGATTCTTTCTTAGGGAGAACATCCTTGATTTCTTCGCGAATAATATCGTTACATAAGTCGACACATTCGTCGCAAATGTACACTGACGGACCTGCGATTAGCTTGCGAACTTCGTGCTGACTTTTGCCGCAGAAAGAACAGTACAGCAATTTACCGCTGCCACTTTCTTTGCTTTTATCTGTCATTCGCTAACCTCTTAGCCTTTACTCTTCATGAATGAGTGTATATCAATTTTTGCCAAAATGCGCTGGCTAATTACTCGCCACGGTGGCTTAACACTGCATCCACGATACCGTATTCCACAGCCTGCTCTGATGACATGAAGTTATCACGATCAGTATCGCGCTCAATGACTTCAAGAGGTTGGCCTGTATGTTCTGCTAACAACTTGTTTAGCTTCTGTTTAATCGTCAGGATTTCCTGAGCATGGATTTGGATATCAGAAGCTTGACCCTGGAAACCACCCAATGGTTGGTGGATCATTACACGAGAGTTAGGCAGTACGTAACGCTTACCTGGCGCACCACCTGCAAGCAGGAAGGCACCCATTGAACATGCTTGACCCATACACACAGTGCTGACATTTGGCTTAATGAACTGCATGGTATCGTAAATAGACATACCAGCTGTTACGCTGCCGCCTGGCGAGTTGATGTATAGGAAAATATCTTTATCTGGATTTTCAGATTCTAGGAAAAGTAGCTGAGCCACGACAAGGTTTGCCATGTGGTCTTCCACTTGACCCGTTAAAAAAATCACGCGCTCTTTCAGCAGACGTGAGTAGATGTCGTAAGAGCGTTCGCCTCGGGAAGTTTGTTCAACCACCATTGGTACTAGCGCGTCCATAATTGGCGACATTGCATTTTTTTCTTGGTAGCTCATATTCTTATGTCCCTAAAATAAATGGCCCGGATGATGACTATCATACGGACCATTGTTAGCAGAATAGTTAACGTTAAGTCAACCTTCTACGCAAGATATTGCTTATTAAGCAGCAGGTTGTTGTTGGTTAAGTAGCTCGTTGAAGCCTACTTCTTTCTCAGAAACCTGTGCTTTAGCGATGATCGCGTCGATTGCTTGCTCTTCTAGAGCTACGTTGCGCATGTTGTTCATCATTTCTTCGTTTTGCTCGTAGTAAGCAATAACTTCTGATGGATCTTCGTATGCAGTAGCCATTTCTTCGATTAGAGCTTTAACTTTCTCGTCGTCCGCTTTTAGCTCTTCAGATTTGATTACTTCACCTAGTAGAAGACCAACAACTACGCGACGTTTAGCTTGTTCTTCGAACAGTTCACGTGGAAGCTGAGCAGCAGCTTCTGGGTTACCACCGAAGCGTTGTGCAGCTTGTTGACGTAGAACTTGGATTTCTTGCTCGATAAGCGCTGATGGTACGTTGATGTCGTTTTGCTCAACTAGACCGTCAATCGCTTGCTCTTTGATGCGGTTCTTAACAGCTTGCTTAAGTTCGCGTTCCATGTTCTTACGAACTTCAGCTTTAAGTGCTTCAACACCACCTTCAACAACACCGAACTTAGCAACGAACTCGTCGTTTAGTTCTGGAAGTTCACGAGCTTCAACTTTGTTCACTTTGATTGCGAACTTAGCTGCTTTACCTTTTAGGTTTTCAGCGTGGTAATCTTCTGGGAAAGTCACGTCGATGTCGAATTCCATACCAGCAGTTTTACCTGCGATACCGTCTTCGAAACCAGGGATCATGCGACCAGCACCCATTTCTAGAGGGAAGTTCTCAGCTTTACCGCCTTCGAACTCTTCACCGTCGATAGAACCAACGAAGTCGATGCTTACGCGTTTGCCATCTTCTGCTGCTTCTTCAACTTCAACCCAAGTTGCTTGTTGCTTACGTAGAGTATCGATCATCTCTTCTACGTCTGCATCTTTAACTTCTGTTAGTGGTTTTTCAACAGTGATGCTCTCTAGGCCTTTAAGCTCAACTTCTGGGTAAACTTCAAAAGTTGCAGTGAAAACTAGGTCTGAACCTTCTTTGTTCTCTACAGGAGCGAAAGTTGGAGCGCCAGCTGGGTTGATTTTCTCTTTAACGATAGCTTCGATGAAGTGGCGTTGCATTACTTCACCAAGAACGTCTTGACGTACTGCTTTGCCGTACATCTTAGCAACCATTTTTAGAGGCACTTTACCCTTACGGAAACCATCGAAACGACGGTTTTTAGCGATGTTGCGTAGTTCAGCTGTTACAGCGTCTTCGATGTTTGCAGCTGGAACAGTAATGTTTAGACGGCGCTCTAGGCCCTCTAGCGTTTCAACAGTAACTTGCATTATATATAAACCTCTAAAGTGGCTCGGTTTTCCGAGCGTATGAGCGAAACTCAGAGGAGCTTACGCTTCATCCTTGTGTAGTGTTCTGTCCGAACACCTAATTTAAAATCGAGTATCGATACTGGTTGTCAGTACCGGACTAATCAGTGATATCTTCGATAAAATAACCAAAGGTATCTCCTATTAGCCTCAGGACAGAATTTTTAGACGCGACATTCTAGCGATCTGTCGCAACCCTGTCGAGCCAATAGCCACTATGTGGACATTGTCTGCGCTAAATTCTCGAATGCTGACCCATTTTTTCTTCAAAAATGCGATTCAGACACCGTCTAAGCATCGCCAGCATATCTAGAATGGGGACAATAGCGACTTTTTCAAGAGAATCGACCGGTTTTTTTATCGAAAAGCCTAAAAAGAGATCTTGCTCTTGTTTTACTCCACAGAGTTGAAAACTAAATCCCTAATCCTTCCTACAAACTATTAACATTTTCTTACGTGACCAAAGGAAGTTGTAAGGAGTGTAAGGATGTCGCAAAAAAAACGGATTCTGCTGACATTTTTTGCTTTCTATTTCCTGTGCGCAATTATCGGTGGCCATTGGGTTTGGCAGACCAGTTATCAATCTCTACTTGATAAACACCAATCACAGCTGGAGCAGTTTTCTGGCCATATAAAAAATAAACTCGATAAGTACGCCCATATCCCAAATCTTCTCGCTAAAGATGATCCTCTTTATCAAGCGCTTCTGCACCCCAACAACAGTGCGCAACTGGAAATCACTAATCGGTATTTAGAATCCGTTAATGGCGTGATTGAAGCAGCGGATACGTACTTAATCGATCAATGGGGTACAACGATCGCAGCCAGCAACTGGCGTAAAGAGCGCTCCTTTATCGGGCGAAATTTTGCATTTCGCCCTTATTTCAAACAAGCCATTGTAGGCAAAAGAAGCCAATACTACGCACTGGGCTCAACATCTGGTAAACGTGGCTACTACTATTCTTATCCCATCGTATACGCTGGCGGTGTACTTGGTGTCGTCGTGGTGAAGATGGACCTAAGTAAGATAGAGGACAACTGGCAGCAACCTAACAGTGTTTTTGTCGCCAGCGACCCATACGGAATTGTTTTCATGAGTAGCCGAAGTGAATGGCTACTCAAAAGCTTACAACCACTGACAAAAAAAGAGAAAAAGCAAGTTTGGGCAAGCCAACAATATCTTGATGCGCCAATTGAAACGCTTGGATTAGTGGGTAGTTTGGACGAGGTGCATTCTGAGCTTAAACAGGGTTACCCATACAATAAAGGAACCTTGGTGGTCTCTTCGCTGCCCCTTCCCGAACTCAAACTGACTATTCGTGTGCTGTCTCCTAAACAGTCGATCGTTTGGTTCACCATGGGTTACATCTTTGTACTCACTCTAGCATTCATGGTTTTGTTTTTAATTGGTCAGCTTATCTATCACCGTCAACAGCGTCACTTGCAACTTGAACGAATTCAACAAGAAGCAAATCAAAAGTTGGAATATCAAGTCATGGCACGGACTGCCGAGTTGCAAGCTGAGATCGCACAGCGTATCGATACCGAGCAAACTTTACGCGTTACTCAAGATGAATTGGTGCAAGCAGCGAAACTCGCGGTGTTAGGACAAATGTCAGCCAGTATCAGCCATGAACTGAATAATCCACTTGCGGCAATTCGTAGCTTTGCGGAGAACGGCAAGCTGTTTCTAAAAAAAGAAAAATATGAGCGAGTGGAAGATAATCTCACTCGCATTTCTGCTCTCACTGACCGTATGGCAAATATCAGTCAGCAACTTCGCTCTTTCGCCAAAAAAACCAGTGGTGACGAGTTGGCTCAATCTCGATTGTTCCCTGTGATTGCCTCTGTAAAAGAACTGATGAAGCCCGCATTTAAATCAGGGCGCGTCACGTTAGAAACAAATTTGCCAGAGCATGATGTTGAAGTGCAGATCAATATTATTCAACTGGAGCAAGTGTTGGTCAATTTACTGACTAATGCGATAGAAGCACTCAAAGAACAACAAGACAAACAGGTAGAATTATCTGTAGAACACGATGAGCACACTGATTTAGTTTGGATTCATGTTGATGATAATGGACCAGGACTTGGCTCTTTCTCACTTTCTGATTTATGTGAGCCGTTTCTAACCACTAAACTGAACGGTTTAGGTTTGGGTCTCTCTATCTCGCAACAAATCTTAGCCAGTATGAATGGAAAATTATGTGCCCATAATCGAGAACAAGGCGGCGCTCGATTCTCATTGTGTTTACCTATCACTTCTTACAACACTGAACCATCAAAAGGATAAGATCATGTGTCAGGTGTTTTTTATTGATGATGAGGCCGATCTCAGACTCGCTATAGAACAGACCTTTGAACTGGCGGATATCGACGCCAAGTTTTTTGTGGATGCAGAATCGGCTTTAATAGCGATGCAGCAAGGAGAAGAAGCTGGCGTCGTGGTCACTGATATCTGTTTGCCGGGCATTTCTGGTATGGATATGCTGACAACTTTGACTCAACGCGATGCAAACTTACCCGTCATCATGATCACTGGACACGGTGATATTTCCATGGCAGTGCAAGCCCTTCATCAAGGCGCTTACGACTTTATTGAGAAACCTTTTGCGCCAGAGCATTTGGTTGAAACGGTTAAGCGGGCGATTGAGAAGCGCAAACTAACCAATGAAAATGAAAAACTGCGCCTGTCACTTAAAGCCAGTAAAACCCTTGGCCCACGAGTTATTGGTGAAACCTCTAGCATCCAAATATTACGAGAGACCATCACCCAAATCGCCGATACCGACGCCGATATTTTATTGTTTGGTGAAACCGGTACAGGGAAAGAGTTAATCGCTCGTTCTTTACATGAGCAAAGCTCTCGCCGGAACCAAAACTTTGTCGCCGTAAATTGTGGAGCGGTTCCAGAGAACTTAATTGAGAGTGAACTCTACGGCCATGAAAAAGGCGCATTCACTGGCGCCGAAAGCCGTCGTATCGGTAAATTTGAGTTTGCACAAGGCGGCACACTTTTCTTGGATGAGATCGAGTCGATGCCTATCCAAGCCCAAATTCGTTTATTGAGGGTATTACAAGAGCGCGTGATTGAGCGTGTCGGTTCAAATGAATTATTGCCTTTAGATATTCGAGTGATTGCCGCAACAAAGGTCGATTTAAAACACGCAGCTGAAGAAGGTACTTTCCGTCAGGACCTCTATTATCGGCTCAATGTCGTGACCCTGGATCTCCCGCCACTACGCGAACGAAAAGAAGACATTCCCGCCCTCTTTCACCACTTTCTGTTGGTAGCAGCTTCACGTTATGGCAAAAGCTCACCTAGCTTGTCACCCCAAGATCTAGCGCAACTGATGAGCCATGACTGGCCTGGCAATGTTCGAGAACTCAGAAATGCTGCAGAGCGTTTTGTGCTATTGGGTAAGTTAATTCAGTTGGGAGAATCGAACCCAGTTGCTAAGTCTTCCTCAAGCCTTGCAGAGCAAGTGGCGGAGTTTGAGAGAGCAGCCATTGAAGGCGCTTTATTAGAAAACAACGGTAGTATTAAACAGACAATGTGCCAATTGAATGTGCCAAGAAAAACCCTTTACGACAAGATGCAGCGCTACCAAATAAATAAAGACCTTTACAAATAAAACACGTTCAAATAGCTGGCATTATATTCAACTTGAATCATAATTTTTAACAACAGGTTTATCATGGTTGTTACAGATATGAACGAAAAAGTGAGAATACCGATTGTTACAGATACCGTGCTCGTAGACGGTTGCTATCAAGAAGAGAGAAGATTCGGTGAAGAGCGTCGTAAAAATAAAAAGAGGTGGCGACACTATGAACGTCGAATTAATTCAGACCCGCGCAAAACTTGTTACAAGTCAATAGACGAAGAGGTGTGAATTCTCACACCTCTTTCTACTTTCTGGCTTCCATTACTTGGTAATGATCTCCGGCCCCATCAAGGTAGTAGGCAACCAAGTCGAAACCCATGGTACATATGTGACGATAATTAGGAATAAGAACATCACTCCAACCCAGGGTAATGCTGCCTTCACTACGTTCATCATCGACATTTTGGCAACACCAGCGGTCACAAATAAGTTAAGACCCACGGGCGGCGTTATCATTCCTATCTCCATATTCACCACCATCATTATGCCCAAATGAATTGGGTCTATGCCTAATGCAATGGCAATTGGGAACACGAGCGGCGCAACAATGATCAACAAGCCTGATGGCTCCATGAACTGACCACCAATCAGCAACAAGACGTTCACCACAATCAAAAAAGTGATTGGTCCGAGACCAGCCGAGAGCATCGACTCGGTGATCATTTGCGGGATGCGTTCTTCCGTTAAAACATGCTTCAAAATTAAGGCATTAGCAATGATGAACAGCAGCATGATGGTGAGTTTGCCCGCTTCATACAGGGTGTGTTTCGTGTCTTTATGAACAAAGGTTTGGAAGATTTTAACGAGCGCAGGTTTAGTGTTTTTCTTGTCTGCAAATGGCCCCATGTCTTTGTATACAAAGTTAGCAATAAAGAATGAGTACACAGCAGCAACCGCAGCGGCTTCTGTCGGCGTAAAGATACCGCCATAGATACCACCAAGAATGATGACGACCAACAACAAGCCCCAGCTTGCATCCTTGGCAGCATCAAAGGTTTCTTTCCAACCGACAAAAGGTTGTTTTGGAAGGTTCTTGATTCTCGCGGCAATGTAAATCGCAATCATCAACATGACACCCGCCAGCAAACCGGGAATCACACCACCAAGGAACATACGTCCAACTGACACATCCGTTGCGGCTGCATACACCACCATCACAATCGAAGGTGGGATCAAAATCCCTAGCGTACCTGCGTTACAAATTACCCCAGAGGCAAACTCTTTTGAGTAACCGTTTTTGATCATACCTGCGATAACAATACTACCTATGGCAACAACCGTTGCAGGTGAGGAACCTGACAACGCGGCAAACATCATACACGCTACAACCGAAGCCATCGCCAAACCGCCGCGGAACCAGCCTACAATGGCAATGGCGAAACGAATGATCCGCTTTGCTACGCCACCCGTCGACATAAAGCTTGAAGCCAATATAAAGAATGGAATAGCCAATAGCGTGTAGTGGCCCGCGAATGCATTAAACAGCGTTTGAGCGACTGACGCTAAAGAGGCATCCGAATGCATTAAAAGGAAAAGAACACTGGAAAGGCCCAGCGAAATAGCAATTGGCACGCCAACCAGCATAAAGCCAATTACCATCAAAAATAGAAATAAGATATCCATGGCTTATTGCTCCTTGTTTTTAGCGTCTTGCGAGGCCTTTGGAGCCATTACGTCTTCAGCGTCACTCATCTCAGCTTTAAGAGATTCGAGCTCTTCCTCCGCTTCATGTCCTGCAATCAAGCGATCGAGCTTGCCAGTAGCGATTTGCCACGTAACTTGAACAAATCTAAACGTTAGTAGCGCCATTCCAAGTGGCAAAGCGAAGTAAGGAATAAAACGTGGCAGCTTTTCATAACGCTCTCCCTCATTTAACCAGTCGGCCATGAACTGGAGTATTTCAGGCATCGGAATATCGTCCGTTTCATACCACGCTCGGTCGGTAGCGAACGGATACCAGTAGTTCCAAGCGCCAATTAACAGCAAAATAGAGAAGGCTAAGCAACACATTGCTGCAAAAAGCGCCAGGGCTTTTCGTTTACCTTCCGGAACGATGTTAATAATGACATCGACACCAATATGAAAGTGTTTTTTCACACCATAAGATGCGCCAACCAACACCATCCATGCGAACATGAAAACGGTGAGCTCAAGCGCCCAAAGAATATTGTCGTTAAAGACATAACGAAAGATGACATTGGCAAAGGTCAGCAAGGTCATGGCACCCAAGAAGAAAGCAATCAAAGTCTCTTCAATGGCATCGGTGATTCGTCCAGCCTTGGCAAAAAAAGTCTGTTCCATAATTACATCACGTCGTCTGTAGGGGGAAAGAGCCCCCTCAGTTTGAGAGGGCTAAATGTGCTAGCTGTTATTATTTTTGGTTAGACGCCAAAGCGGCTTCGATTAGGTCAGAACCAATGTCTTTTTCGAACTTCTTCCATACTGGTTGAAGTGCAGTGACCCACTCTTGGCGCTGTTCTGGCGTTAGAGTACGAACCACACCACCGGCTTCGATGATATTGTTCTTATTCGCAAGGTTTACTTTGGTTGACTCAGCATTACGCTGCGCAGTTACTTCTTGAATAATGGTATTTAACTGCTCGCGCTGATCATCTGGTAGGTTTTTCCAGAAGTCGTTTGACGTCACAACTAAGTAATCCAGAATTCCGTGGTTCGTTTCCGTAATGCCATCTTGAACTTCGAAGAATTTTTTGCCGTAAATGTTTGACCAAGTATTTTCTTGACCATCAATAACCTTAGTTTGCAAGCCGCCGTAAACTTCTTTGAACGACATTTTTTGTGGGTTAGCACCTAGCTGCTCAAACTGAGCAACGAGTACATCAGACGCTTGAACACGGAACTTAAGTCCTTCAGCATCAGTTGGAGAAATGAGCGGCTTGTTGGCTGACATTTGCTTCATGCCGTTATGCCAAAACGCAATGCCTTGTAGGCCACGACGTTTCATTGAATTTTTCAGCTTTTCACCCGCTTCCGAGTTTTGGAAACGGTCAACCGCGTCGACATCATCGAACAAGAAAGGAAGATCGAAAAGGCGGTACTTCTTGGTGAATTTCTCAAACTTAGAAAGAGAAGGAGCAGCGAGTTGAACATCACCATTCAGTAGCGCTTCCAACACTTTGTCATCATCATAAAGTGTTGAGTTAGGAAACACCTGCATACAGACTTTACCGTTCATCTCTTCGTTGACGCGCTTTTCAAGTAACGAAGCCGCGATGCCTTTAGGGTGTTTGTCCGCGTTCGTTACATGGCTAAACTTGATGACCGTTTCACCCGGGTCACAATTTGCGGCAGCATTAAAACTGGTAACAGCAAGTGCAGAGACAGATAGTAGAGTTAGAGGCTTAAACATTATTATTCTCCTTGTTGAATCACATCCCATCCCGTCCATGAGTAACTAGGTGTTAGGCGATGGGTACGGATGTTCAACAAAGAGCAATTAATGGACCATGTTAAAATTTATATTCATTTCAATAAATTAACAAAGCCCATTAACATGAATCAGAAGTGTAACGAGTGAATTCCACCCAAGAACAAGATACAAATGGGTGGGAAATGACCCATTTATGAAGAACAGCTTATCTCCATTTTCTTCCCCCATTCCGGTGGCAATTTCGCGTAATCATCAAACTCGGGTTGCTCATCAAATGGGCGTTTTAACAGTTCGGACAATCGGTGTAATTCGCTAAAGTCCCCTTCTTCCGCTTTATCAATCGCCAACTGAGCCAAGTAGTTACGCAAGATGTATTTGGGATTGGCTTGACGCATCTGTTTGCAACGCTGTTCGGTTGAAATCAGGCCCCCTAGTTCATCAACCTCTAGCTCACACCGAGCTAAATACAGCTCAAGCCAAGCTCGCGCTGCTTCTCGGTCGAGAAATAAATCGATTACGGCTTGGGAAGGCGCATTATCAAGGTTTGAAAGTGTTCTGAAGAAGCGAGTGTAGTCCGTTTTGTTCTGGTGAAGAAGCTCAAACATAGCTTCAAACAAACGCCCGTCTTCCGCTATCTTAGTTTTTAAGCCCAACTTCTCACGCATGAGGCGGCTGAACTGCTGGCTTAAATGAACTTCAAATTGACTCAACGACGATTCTAAATCTTCTCGTTCAACGAGTGGCGATAGCGCATGCGCCAATGCTGACAAGTTCCAAAGCGCAATTCTAGGCTGTTGATCAAATGCGTAACGACCCTGGTAGTCTGAATGATTACAAATGTATCCCGGCTCATAATCATCAAGAAAGCCAAACGGACCATAATCAAAAGTTTGCCCAAGAATTGACATGTTATCGGTATTCATCACACCATGCGCAAAACCAAAAGCTTGCCAATATGCGATCATCTCGGCTGTTTTAGTCACGATGGCGTCAAACATCGCGGCATATGGTTTCTCCGCCGATGCACAATCAGCAAAGTGCCACTCAATCACCTTATCCGCCAACAGCTTCTGCTCTGCTAACTGGTTGGTGTAAAAGAAATGCTCAAAGTGACCGAATCGAACATGGGTTTCAGCCATTCGAAGTAACAAAGCGCCCGATTCCGTTTTTTCTCGATAAACAGGTGTATCACTGACCATCATACCGAGAGCACGTGTCGTGGGAACCCCAAGGCCTGCCATGGCTTCACTGCACAGGTACTCACGGATAGTCGAGCGTAATACCGCTCGCCCATCCCCCATTCGCGAGTAAGGCGTTAGCCCTGCACCTTTGAGGTGAAGATCAAACCAAGTACCATCCTGATGCTCAATTTCTGCCAACAGTAATCCACGTCCATCGCCCAAATCTGGGTTGTAAACGCCAAACTGATGGCCTGCATATTTCATCGCAAGAGGACGAAATTGTTCGAATTCACTTAGCCCAGAAAAAACCGCCAATAACTCATCGTTTTGCTCTTCTGGTAAACCAAACTGCTGTGCAAACTCACCATTCCAAGCGACCCAGCGAGTGTTGTCCAAGGGTTGTGGCTCGACCAACGTATAGAACGCTGACGGTAATTGACTAAAGCGATGGGTGAAATTGACCCGTTGCCAAATGGACATGTAGGGTTCCTTAATAAAAAGAAGTACTGTTGTGAGTATACGTGTGAATGTCCCTGTCATTCAGCCATGAAATTGGCATGGGTATTTTGCGTGAATAACGCGAAGGCGGCAGGAAGGTATCAACCTGCCGCAGACCATCTCCTAAACGGAGGTAGCATGTAAAAACGATCAAAGGGTTAAGCGGAAAATTCTTCACCCGTTTTTGGTGGCTGTGATGGCGTATCAAAACGAGCGCGTTCGATATCCACTACCGTTTTATAGCTCAACGATAACAATGCCAGCTGGTACGCGCCAAAAATACCATAGGCCACACCGACGAGGCTCAACATAAAGAGATTCGTAAAGTGGCTAAAGATCAGCTGACTGAGCAAGCCCGCCCCCAATGGAATTAGTCCCATCAAAATGAATACTTGTTTGTTGTATGGTCTGCTCTGATTCCACGAACGACGCAAACTGCGCGGCTGATGATCCATTGCAGTCGCTGGCAACACAAATGACCATCGCGCCATTACCCAATAGCCGGGAATGCTTGCAATCGTTGTGATAATAGCCATAGCAACAAAGTCGGCTTCACCACTTTCTGCAATGTAGATAAACGACAACACAAAGATCGGGATACCAATAACGAGCATCATCATCAGTCCAAACAGTATCCACCAGCCTATGAAACGGAATTCTCGCGCTGACAAACGAAATACATCCAACGCAGAGTGCATGTAATCGCCGGCTAAATAAATTCGATGCACACGCACAGCCGCCATAGCGGCAACAAGTGGGTACAAAATAATTGTGACGAAATAAAATCCTGCGACATTGCCTTCTTGAACGTTCGCTTGATCTTGCCCCGTCATTTCAGGATACATAAAAGCAAAAATTGAGTGCACGATAATCAACGGAATACAAGCAATAACAATTGCGAGTAGATTCCTTCTCACCATCACTGCCGCTTCTCGGCATATTTCCGAAACAGAAAAGCCCTCGGTAGACATATAACATCCTTAGTTCATAAAAATCGGCCCCTAGGGTAACCGCAGAGTAGAAAAATCGCTTTAAAAATAATGAGAAACACATCTCATAAGACAATGAGAACGAAACCAAAATAGATCAGGTAAAAAATAAGCCACTCAATGTGAGTGGCTTATACCGCAATTAATACCGTTTTAGACGCGACGTCGCCAGCCTAATGTTGCAAGCAACATCAAAGCCCAATAAGAAACACTGCCGCTACCTTCAGAGTTCTTGAATGTCGTTGTCTTCAAAGAAGCAACAACCGTCACGATAACTTCCCCCGTAGCAGTGGTACCATGACCATCTGAAACCGTATATTGCAGCTTGATGCCGTCAGTAGGGCTATCCGGTGCTTGAAAACGGATTTTGCCATTCTCTACACTCGCACTTCCCACACCCGTTACGTTCTGTACACTTTCTACAACCAGTTTATCGCCGTTCACATCCGAATCATTGCTCGCTACATCAATCAGAATACTTTCACCAACGGCAACGGTCGCCGTATCTGCAAGCGTAAGTGGCGCTGCGTTTTTCATGGTTAAATCGACGGTAGCACTGGACGTTTCATTACTAGGATCAGTCACGGTTAAACGGAATGTCAGAACCTCACCAGCTTTTGCACCTTGAGGCACCGTAAAGCTTGTGCTAACACTGGTTGCATTGCCAAGAGAAACTGAAGTGCCAGCCAACTGCTCCCATTTATAACTCAACACATCACCATCAGCATCCGTACTATTTAACGCAGACAACGTGACTCGCTGCCCAACCGTCATGTCTTTATTATCAACATCAATCACAGCCACTGGCGCTTCGTTGCTGCCAAGCACTTCCACCTGCACATTCACGATTGAAGATGAGTACGCACCATCAACCGACAACAAACGATATTGGAAAGTGTCCAGACCAACGAAGTTAGCTTCAGGTTGGTACTGGTTGCCAGAGATGGTGCCGTGCTCAGGCTTCTGCACAATGTCCACATTGAACTGATACCCTACCGCCATGAAATCATTGTCCATCAGGTTCAGTTTGATTGGCGTATTTTTATTGGTTTGTAACGAATCAGATTTCGCTTCAACCAAGTTGCTCGCATCCACATTTAATAATGCTGCAAACGGAATATAAGAGAACCCGGCTTTTTCTAGACCAAACGTGCCAATCTCACTGTAATCACCAGTCCACATTACAGGTAGGGAGGCTTTTTCAGTTTTTAGCAAGCGACCGAAATCAAAGTTTGCATCAAATTGACCGCCTTCCAATTCAACGACCAATAAATGCTGACCCGCACTCAATTGGCTTTGTTGGGGGAATAAAATTCGAGATGACTTTTGGAAGTTACCTTGCTGTAAAAGCTCAGCGTTGTTTTGATTCAATATTAATCGATAGCCAATGTTTCCAGAAAATGGGAATCGCCAAACTCGATAAGTCATGTCACTTTGAGCGCTATCTCTTTGCGCATAAAGTTGAAGGCCATCAAGCTCTGTATCACTATTCAAGTCCAGTGACACCGCCAGAGTGTTACTCCCACTCGCGTACACATAACCTTGATGAAGAGAGTTCAGCCATGCTGATTTATTAGGTTCGTTTGTATGCTCAAGAGAAAAGCTACCACCGTTGGTGTTGCTGGCAATGTTGGAAATACGAACCCCAGTATCAAACCCTGTGATCGTTCTCAGACCCGGGGTCGATGTATCTGAAATGACATTGCCACCATTAGGGTATAAATCGTCAGCGTCACTCCTACCATCATTTTCTAACTCATTCAGACCATCAGCCTGCATGATTTGAACCTGCATCGCGCCAACATCATTAAAGCGGTTCTGGACATTGACCGACGTCGCCAGGATACCTTCAGCCGCCAATGCTCGGTCGTAACCGCTAAAGGTGCGATTTTCCAAGTAAACACGTGGGCCAAACTCTTTCAAGTACGGGTCGAGATACACCAGCTTGACATCGTCGTTGTTCACAGAAATAGGCGCTGGACTTTCATGAGTTACCGTTGGTACAACAAAACCAGCAGCGTGTTTGCTCCATGCACTCATGTTCACCGGAGTGTCACCAGCGTATGAATCTCCCGGTTTCTGCGCCCATGAACCGCCACCCATCACGCCCCAAGAGCCGATCGAGGCATCACTGTTCCTTGCGTACAAATCCGGTAAGCCAAGCATTAAGTGGCCAAGCTCGTGTACGATCACGCCCAAGGTCGCTTGATGATCAACTTGATAGTCAGCGAACACACAATAGTCTGTGATCTTTTTACCATCTAGTGTGACATCATCGTGAGAGAATTTGTGCGGCCAAATAGCAGGACGGTTGAGAACCCCTGTTGAACGATCGCCCCCCGCAAAAATAAACATGACAGAGAGTTCTGACGGTTCTACGGTACCATTTTGATTGCTGTCGTAGGCCGAAAGATTAAAGTATGGATCCAGTTTTTGATAAGCCTCGGTGAAAACCGCATTCAACTTGGCGGTGCATGTCTTATCAGTCGAACTAGAGTGACAGTTAGGGTGGCTTTGTGCCACAGTCACATCTATCACACCGTCATTGGCGGTGCCGTAACTCTCAAGTGCAGGAACAACTTTGAATTTACCTTGAGAGTTTTTATCAAAGTAATCCACAACGCTTTGACCATTGGTATTAAATACGCGTTGCTCAAAATCATGCACCATTGCTTGGTCATCAAACGAAACTTGCACAACCAATAGGGGCTGCTGCTTCACCGTTGAACTGCTCATCGCCTGGTAACCTTGCGCCGAACGCAGTAGGTTTTTTCGTGCCATCGGTTCAATGGTTTTTAGAGAAGATAATTGCGGTTTAACTTGTAAATCCGGGCGAAACCTCGCCGACTCAGGTGGCTCACTCGACTGCGTTTTCACCACACCTGTCGAGATCAATATTGGCGTGTCTGACTCGCGCTGAATCCGCGCGAAAAACCAAACGCCGTCTTCCTGAAGTAAGGCATTGCCCTGCTTATCTTCAAACCAGTGGAAATCTGCCGTTCCACGTAGAATTGCCTCACTGGAACTACCATCGCTCAACGCAATAGTATGCCAAACCGGTGATGGCGGAGTAGTTGCCATGCTCTTCCCTGCAAGAAGCGCAGTTAGCATAGCCATGGCGAGTGTGTTGAATTTCAAAGTACGACTCCATCTTTTCGATTCGTTAATTAATACCAAGCACAACAAACACAAAGTAACCCTATGGGCATAGAGTAAGACTGAGTGACTATTGACGAAGGCTGGTATCAATTCGCTCAGATAACACGACGTAGTTTGGTGTCACACTACAAAAGCGTCGGATTCCAAAACGCTGTTATGAGCGTAGCTTCTGAGAATATAAATTGAGTGAATGAATAGTATCGAAACGAAAGGAAGAAGAAATGAACTTCTACGAATTTGTAGGTAAAACTGGGCAACATTCCACATATTCTATAAATGTACGAGCACTGCTATTAATCAATGCTCGTAATGGTCGCGCGGCCATTGTTTAACGCTATATTAACCTGTAAGAACGGCGTCTTCTGGGTATTTGACCAAGGTAGGTTCAGGACGTGCCAACATGTAGGCAAGCGTGAGCGGCCCAATACGACCAATGATCATCACCACGATCATAATGTATTTACCAGGTTCAGAAAGTTCCGCAGTCAAACCGGCGGTGAGCCCCACTGTGGCAAATGCGGAAATGGTTTCAAACATAACCTTATCAAAGCTGGCCTTCTCGGTAAGCATCAATAAAAACATTGCGCTTGTCAGGATGGCTCCGCTCACAACGATAATTGCCAATGACTTAGTCACAGTTTGCCAATTTATGGTTCGCTTAAACATAACCACATGTTTCTTTTGGCGTAAAAAGGTCCACGTAGCCATAAACGCAACAGCAAATGTGGAAACTTTAATACCGCCCCCCGTTGAGGTGGAACCCGCTCCAATTAACATTAGAACAATCATGGCCAGTAAGGCTGGCTGGGTAAACAACGCCAAGTCAACACTATTAAACCCTGCCGTTCGAGCACTCGCAGATTGAAAGAATGCCGCCAACCATTGCCCTGTTGCAGGTAAAGACGCCATTGTGTTTGGGTTGCTTCGCTCAAGTAACCAAAACATCATCGTTCCGACTAAGAGCAATATCGGTGTCGCAATCAGCATGATTTTGGTGTGAAGATGCAAAAAGTGGAAACCTTTGCGCCAGCTTATCCAGATGTCACCCACAACAGTAAAGCCAAGCCCGCCAAAAATGAATAGCCCCGCCAGTGTAAAGATAACCAACGGATCATTCACAAAGCTCATCATACTGTCAGAAAACAGCGCGAACCCAGCGTTGTTAAATGCAGAAATTGCATGAAACAAGGCGTAAAACATACCAGTCTGCCAGCCCATTTCAGGGACCCAGCGGATAGAGAGAAAAATAAACCCGACCGTTTCTGCAACAAGCGCGAAAACAACAATCCGCTTTACTAGTCGGTTTAGATTGACTTGCCGATCTTGCCCTAATGCTTCTTTCGCCAGCGCTTGTTGACGCAAACTCAAACGCACGCCGAACATATAGAGTAAGACTGCCGACAACGTCATCTGCCCCAACCCACCGATTTGCATTAAAAACATCAGCAAGATTTTACCCGCAAGCGTAAAGTGTTGCCCAGTATCGACAACACCAAGCCCTGTCACACTAATAGCGGACGTTGCGGTAAACAAAGCATCCGTTATCGACAGGCCCGTAACAGAAAATACTGGCAAGGTTAGCAATACCGCAGAAGGCAGTAAAACACCGAGAAAACTGAGCAATATAATTCGCGGTTCATTGCCTTTCGCTTTCTCTTGTTTACCATCTGGTGCGTAAAAAACACCTTTCTGATGAAAATACGTCATAGCGATTTTAATTTATTTGCGAGCGCATCTTGAGGGCCGACCACAATAATTAGGTCACCAATTTCTAGTGTGGTATTAAGGTCAGGTGCCTTGGTAATTTCTGGGCCCCGTTTAAACCCTAGCACTTGCACGCCATCGACTTTGCACAGAGCCAAATCACTTAGTGTCTTACCCATCCAACGAGAGCCAATCACAAACTCCGTCATAGCTAAGCCACTGCCTAATGGGTGGAACTCAAGAACCCGTTTATCGAGCATTTTACGCGCGACACGTATCCCCATGTCACGCTCAGGCATGATAATGTGGTCTGCGCCAATTTTTTGCAGAACACGAGCTTGGAAGCGGTCGTTGGCTTTAACCCATACTGACTTTACTCCCGCCTCTTTAGCAATCAATGTCGCAAGAATACTGGCATTGACATCCGCTCCGATGGCAATCATCACCATGTCGTAATCATCAAGTTTGAGCTCAGCAACCGTCTCTTCGTGAGTACAGTTAGCCACAACCGCCTGACTAACAAAACTGGCGGCTTCTTTAACTCTCTCTTCGTTGATGTCAACGGCTAAAACTTGAGCGCCTGAATCTTGTAACTCTTTACACACTGCCAAACCAAATCGGCCAAGACCAATAACGGCGAATTGCTTATCACCTGTTTTCATTTGTGCCCCATCTTATTATGCATTCATTAGCAAGCAAAAAAGTTTGCGCCCATTCCTTACCTTGTGCAAACCTGCGGACAGATAATTGACAAAAGCTTAACGCACCTTGATTCACTTTACGTGTTAAGCGTATGACACTGATTAACTTTTTTCCTCATTACCGAATAGAAACCGTCGCGATGGCTACATAATTGGATGCCTTAAAACGCAAAAAGCCGCAAGAATGCGGCTTTTAGATCATGGGATAAACTGGCTATTTTGATTCGCGCTTATCGTGCGGTTTACGTTTATTCTTAGGCACGTAATTTAAAATTGAAATTGGTACTGGCTTTCTTGGCGCAAAACCTTCAATTTCCACTCGCTCTAGCAAGTGCCCTAAACGACTTTCAATCATGCAGAGGTTCTTAAAGTCGTCTTTTGAAACCAGTGATATCGCCTCACCTTTCGCGCCAGCACGACCTGTACGACCAATACGATGTACATACTCATCCGCTGGGTAAGGTAAATCGTAGTTGATGACAACTGGCAGATTATCAATATCAATACCGCGCGCAGCAACGCCGGTTGCGACTAAGTACTGGATTTCACCCGCTTTAAACTTTTCTATTAATTCCTGGCGAACACGCTGATTACGGCCACTGTGGAATGCTTCTGCCACAATGCCACGTTTCTCAAGTTGGCTTACCAGTTTGGCTGCGCCGTGTTTAGTTTCAATAAATACCAGTACTTGCGACCAGTCACTTTCTTTAAGCAAGTGACTTAGCAGCGACGACTTCATGTCTTTATCGACGGTCGTGATCCACTGTTTAATATTTGATTTTGAGGCACTGTGCTTTGCAATCGTGATCTCTTCAGGATCAATAATCGCATTTTTCGCCAAGTCACGAACAGGGTTAGATAACGTCGCTGAGAACAGCAAACTTTGCACATGTTCTGGCATACAGTCGACGATTTTGTCGATCGCATCGATGAATCCCATATCCAACATTTTGTCGGCTTCATCAAGCACTAGCATTTCCACTTCATCAAAGTGAATCGCGCGTTGACCGTACAGATCAATCAAGCGCCCAGGCGTGCTTACCACAATATCGACACCCTCGATCAAGGCTTGTTTTTGTGGTGCATAATCCACACCACCAAACATCGCCATTGAGCGTAATGGTAAGTTTTTACCATAAGCTTCAATACTTTGATGAACCTGAAGCGCAAGTTCGCGTGTTGGCGTTAGGATAATCGCCCGAGCGCGTTTTTTACGTTGCGTTTCGCCTCGACTAAGCTTTTCTAAGATTGGCAGAACAAAACTGGCCGTTTTACCTGTGCCCGTTTGCGCTGCTGCAATTAAATTGCGGCCACGCAATACGATAGGAATGGCTTTTTGTTGGATAGAAGTGGGGTTTTCATAACCTAGCGCTTTTACTGCATCAGCAATCGATGCGCTTAAACCAAGCTTAGAAAATGGCATAGAAAGGTCTCAACAGAGGAAATGGGCGCGTAGTGTATCAGAATCCCCGTAAAGTAACAGAAGGATTCATGCGCGAAAAACTAGGAACATGACACAATCTTAGCCCATGAAATTGGGCTGCAAACCTTTTTCTAATTTTTGCCTCACTTTGTAGGAAACATCATTAAGCGTGATTTTCCCCGTTTTGTGGCGGTCGATACCTGCATTCTGTCGATAGGCAATTGAGCCTTGTCTGAACAAAACGAAAGACGGCGGTTTACCAATCGCAGCAGGGTAGAGAATGGCCATGTAAGCATCTTCTAAGCTATTAATTTTATTTCGATAGGGCCAATAGTACGCTTTCACATAGTCAAGTTGTTCAAGCGCGCTCATTCTCGCAAGAGTCTTTGTGTTCACTCCTAATGACTCTGCAGTAGAGGGCATAAATTGAATTAACCCTGTAGCCCCGCTTCCGGAACCATTTTTGATGCTTGGACTGAAAGTTTCAGCAGTTTCAAATGCCATGCACGCCATAAGATGATTAGGATTGATCTTTAGCTCTTTACTAATACGGATGACTTTAGATTTGAACTCTGGAGAAACTTTCCCTCCCCACGCGACCGCGTTCTCGGGATCTGCAATCGAAGAGACCGTTGATGCGTCATGTTCTTCGACAATTTTAGAAAGTAGAGGAAGCGTTTGGCGTAGTCGATGGCTCGAACTCACCAAGCGAATTGATTTGGTAAGAAACTTGTCTTTTTTTTGATGTAGTTTTTGGAACTTTACTAACTTATACAGTTGCTTATAAACCGTTTTCACAACGAAGCCGGATGTAGGGAACACTCCCAGAATGTAATCCATTTCCTACAAATTTAATATAAATATCAGCAACAGGAACTCTAGACGTGATCAATGTCACCATAAAAATTCTCAAATTCGATACACACCGATGTAAGTGGTCAATGTGTCTCCAACACGCTAGAAGTAAAAGTAAAGAGGCATTAAAAAGGTCTTACCAATTTTTTGGTAAGACCTAGGTTTACTGATTCTCGGATAAGCGAATGTATATTCTTACAGTTCAGCTTCCCGAACCAGTTCTGCAAGCGTCGACAAACGCTGCTCACTTTGTTTTACGTAAGGATTATTCGTATCCCAAGCATATCCAGCCAAAATCGCACTAATCATCTGTTTAATACGTGGGTTCGGGTTTTGATAGAAAATCACATCTTGCAACGTGCCGTTGTACCAGCCTTCCACATAAGTGCGGAATGTGTTCACTCCCACCATTAAGCGTTGCGAGTACTCTTCTTGCCAATCAACCTTTTCACCATTAAGCTGACGAACCACGCAGTCCGCTGCAAACTCGGCCGATTTCATGGCGATAGTGACACCCGATGAAAATACAGGATCAAGAAACTCACCTGCATTACCAAGCAACGCGTAGTGCTCTGTCGCTAAACGTTTGACGTTAGCAGAATAGCCACCCAACTCGCCTGCTGGATTCGGGTAATTCGCATTTCGCAACAAAGAAGCCAAACCCGGCTCTTCATTGGCTAACTGCTGCAACGCTGCAATCTTATCTTCTGGGTATTGTTCGAAAAATTCTGGCTCACCCACCACACCAAACGAACAAGTACCATTAGAGAATGGGATTAGCCAGTACCATACGTCGTGATTTTCAGGATGAACTGAAATTAAAATTTTGTTGCGATCGTATTCCGGCTCTTGGGGAGAGATATGATCTTCGATATGGGTAAAGATCGCTTTTCTAGGCGGAAGACAAGAAGGTTCTTCTAGCTCCAACAAGCGTGGCAAAACACGCCCAAAGCCACTTGCATCCAACACAAAATCTGCTTCGATTTGATAAGCCTTCTTATTTGAGTCGAGCACTTCTAATCGAGACTTTTTCCCTTCAAACAATAGGTTGAGCAGCTCATGCTGATAGCGAATCTCTACGCCTTGATCTTCAGCGCTATCTGCCAATACTTTATCAAAGTTGGCACGTTGAACCTGAAACGTCGTGCCCGGTCCTGGCGTGTATTTGTTTGTAAAGTCGAACTGGGTGTATACGCCATTACGACGAAATGCAGCACCATCTTTATACTGGAAGCCAAACTGCTTTACTGCATTGGTCATTCCTGCTTGTTCAACAACTTCCATACAGGCAGGGAGTAGGCTTTCTCCTATGGAAAAACGTGGAAAAGTCGCTTTTTCTAAGACAACAACATCTATGCCACGCGATTTTAATAAGGCAGAAACGGTTGAACCTGATGGCCCCGCTCCTACGACAACAACTTGCTTGAGCTCTGTTTTCATTCTGAATTTAGTTTGCTTGTAGTTTTAATAAGGTATGACCAAGGCCAATATTGTCGGTTCTTTCAACGACAGATAAACCTGCCGCTTCGACAATTTCTAAGAAATCATCACTGCGATAAAAGCGACTATTACCGTTAGCTAAACAGGTAAAATAAAGAGAAGTGGCATTAAGGCTATAGGAAGCTCCCGCGTATTTTTGAGCATCCCAAAACAGCTCCAATACGTAAATAGTATCTCCCTTCGTTAACTGGGCTTTAACTTTTTTAAGGATATTGAGGATCTCAATTGGGGAAAAGCAATCCAAGAACTGGCTCATCCACCAAACGTCAGCATGCTCCGGCAATGTTTGTGCTTTATCAAGCATGTTTGCAGGGTATGGACGTACACGCTCGAAGAACTGGTTTTCTGAAACATTCTTCATCGCTACTTCTAATTGCTGCGGTAAATCAACAATCGTCACTTGAACGTCAGGGTCATGTTTACAACACTGAATCGCCCATTTTCCCGTATTTCCGCCAATATCCACAAGATGCTTTGGCTTGCTTGCAAATACCTCTTTAAGCAGAAGTGGGAAAGAGCGATCCGAATAGAAATGATCGAACTTAAACCAGCTCTGTTTGGCTTGTTCTGGTAACGTCGATAGACCTTGATAAATGGTCTCCCAATTGCCCAACTCTTTCAAACCAGACGGTTTACCTTCTTGAATTGCTTCCGTCAAATGCATCATCGCGGCGTAACAAACATCTGCCGTAAAATCCATGTTTGCATTCGTCATACCATCATGAAGAAGGTAAAAACCAAGGTTTGCAAGCGAATAGTTAGGTCGTTCCCATAAAACAATATGCGCACTAATCGCCATATCCAACAGTACTTTAACACCATATTCTGATACTCCCGTTTTCTCGGCAATATCTGTGGCACTCATGCCTTGAGCGCCAGCGCTGTCTAAAGCGGCTAAAATACCTAAATCTCGAAGCGTTTTGGCGGTCTGGAACACGATTGGTGCAAAAGATAACTTCTGAGCTTCTGTCTTCGCTTCAAAAGCATTAAAAGGGTCATTATTTTGATTTAACACGGAAAAACCTAACTGCAATTAATAGTTTTATTGTTGAGATTGATTGCCCAACAATGCAATAGCTCGCTGAATATCAACATTCAAGTTGTTTACCCAACGATTGTAATTGCGGTGGATTTTGCCATCACTTGCTTTGAGATTTACTGAGTTGAGATAAATAATTGAGTAATATTTATTATTGTATGGGATTTTTACTTCTGCAGAGTGTTTACGAACGTGGATTTTTGCAATAAGAACACCAGGGCTTACTTCTTCGATCGTCCAGCCTCGGTTAGTTGCTGATTGCACTATGGCCATTTTTACTTGTTTATTTTGAAGATCATAAGCAACTGGAGTATCCTCCACATTCATTACAGGTTGTACTCGTCCACAACCAACAAGAAGCAAAGTTAATAATAACGAGACATACAGCTTAAAACGCGACATGATAATTTCCTTTTTATTGTGAATTTGGGTCAACCCCAATTTGTATCGAGCTGTAAAATAAACAATTTAACCCAATATGCCAAACTCGAAGATCAACATTTCGTTCAATATTGATGCGTGGACAGCGAATTCATTCGGTTTATCCGAATCCAATGAATGGAAACAATGGGCAACAGAGATAAAATGGCCAGAAGATGGCAAAATCAATGTTGCAAATATTCCTGCGATGATGCGCAGAAGAATGAGCCCACTCAGTAAACTGGCGGTACAAACTGCAATCGAAATGCTTAATCAACATCAAGTTGATTACCTTGTATTTTCAAGCCGTCATGGTGAACTGCATCGCAGCGTCGCACTAGTTGAAGATATAATTAATGGAGAAGAGGCGTCTCCGATGGCTTTTTCTCAATCGGTGCACAATACCGCCGCAGGGCTTGCCACTATCGCAACTAAACAACCCATTCCCCTAACTTCTATCGCTGCGGCAGAAAACACATTCCAAAGCGCAATATTAGAAGCATGGTTGTTTTTGTCCGACAATCCTGACAAAAAAGTACTGCTTGTTGATTTTGATGAGCCTATGCCTGACTCTTATTTAGAATATGAAAACCAACAATACCAAGGGTTTGGACTTGGCTTAATACTTTCTCATGGAGACAAGTTCGCGATACAAAGCTCCATAAACGCAGAACGTTCCGGTCATCCTCTTCCTCAAGGTTTAGTATTTTTGCAACAATACTTGTTAGATAAAAGCCAGTGGACTATTTTCGCTCCGCAACAAGCTTGGGAATGGCACAAAAAATGACTCGCTTAAATCAGTATTGGCGTGTGCTAGCAACAGGCTTTTGTTTTTCAGTATTTGGGTTAGGTGGTTTAGTACTGAGCTTCATTGTTATTCCGACCATTCGTATTTTTGTTTCAGACCAAACGGAACGCGAATATAAAGTTCAAGGTGCGATTCGATATTCATTCAACACATTTTGTAAATTGATGAAGTTGAGTGGCGCAATCGATTATCAAATTATTGGTGCCGATATTCTTCAACAAGATCGTAATTGTTTAATTGTTGCCAACCACCCTAGTTTAATCGATTACGTTCTCATTGCTTCACAATTAAATCGCTGCGACTGTTTAGTAAAATCGGCAATATGGTCGAATCCTTTTATGAAGCACATCGTAAAAGCAGCCGGATATATTCCCAATGAAGCACCGGATGATTTATTAGCACTTTGTGATGAGCGATTTAACAAAGGCAACGTGTTGCTTATATTCCCTGAAGGAACAAGAACAACGCCAGGTGTAGAACCGAAATTACAACGTGGTGCAGCACAAATTGCGGTAAGAACAGAGCGAGATTTAAGGGTGGTCCATATTACGGTAACACCAAGTTTCCTCACAAAAGAGAAAAAATGGTATCAAGTACCGGCAACAAAGCCCTTTTTCAGGGTTGAAGTTAAGGATAAAGTTGAGATTACCCCCTTTATAAAGCAAACTACGTCGCCGACAATAGCGGCGCGACGCTTACAACAGCACCTAGCTGAAAACATTTTTCCAGAAAACTTTTATTAATAAGCAGGTCCCAGTGGAACAGTTACACAACGACATTAAGCAACTTATTATTGATGCTTTAAACCTTGAAGATTTAACCGTAGATGATATTGAAACGGATGCACCACTTTTTGGTGATGGACTTGGCTTAGATTCTATCGACGCGCTTGAGCTTGGACTCGCAATAAAAAAACAATACAACATCGTTATTGATGCCGACGACTCAAATACGCGCAAACACTTTGCGTCTGTAGCAAATCTAGCGAAATACGTTTCTTCTCAAACTAATGAATAAGTTGTAGGTATATTCATGACTGATGTAAATAAAGATCAAGTATTTGAACAAGTTAAAGATGCGCTTGTTGAGCTGTTCGAAATTGACGCAGCCGACATTCAATCAGATGCGCACTTATACCAAGATCTCGATCTTGATAGCATTGACGCCGTTGATTTGGTCGTACACCTACAGAATGTCACTGGCAAAAAAATCAAGCCAGCAGAGTTTAGTGCAGTAAGAACCGTTGACGATGTGGTTAACGCTGTCACTGAGTTATTGAAGGAAAGTTAATGCGCCAATTGCTGACTGGTCTGTCTGCAATTGTACTGTTTGCCTACCCCTTCGCCGTCTATTTCGGTATAGATAAATTTGGCTTGAACTTAGTTGGGGGCTTGTTAATTGCTGCGTTACTTTTGCGTGTTTTCGTCGCAAATAAGACCCCACTAAAAGAGTTTAAGTTCTTGGCGCTCGTTACGGGCGCTGTTGGCATTGTCCTAATTACGCTTGGCATGGTGTTTAAACAACATGGGTGGCTTCAGTTTTACCCTGTCGTTGTCAATTTATGTATGCTGTGTGTATTTGGACTGAGCTTAAAACAGCCGCAATCGTTCATAGAGAGGCTTGCTCGCTTGCAAGAGCCCGACCTTCCGGCTAGTGGCGTGGCTTACACTCGCAAAGTGACGATGGTTTGGTGCGCCTTTTTTACGCTCAACGCTGCCGTTGCACTCTATACCTGTTTCCTACCAGTAAAAATATGGACGCTTTATAACGGCCTCATCAGCTACTTACTTGCTGGTGGCTTGTTCGCTGGAGAATGGATCGTGCGTCAATTTGTTCGAAAGGAACACTAATCGTATGAATACAACGTATTCGAGCTTTACCTCCCTTGCGACCTTGTTCATCGCGGAGAGGTCTGAGCAATCCCCAGTCTCTTACGATCGCGACACGGTTATCACGTGGGGTGATTTCCAGCAGCACGTCGCAACACTTACTCAGCAGCTAGAAACCCAACCAACGCAAAACATTGCGTTGTGTTTTGGCAACAGCTACCTGTTTGCCGTTGGCTTTTTTGCTTGTTGTTATGCAGGAAAATCCATTGTATTACCTGGTAATTACCAACCAGAAGCACTCAAAGAGCTCAGTGAGTACTACGATTTGTTGCTGCATGATGCCGATGTCTCGGCTCCAGAACTCGTGAGCTCGCTTTTGATCGAAGCTCAATCATTGCTAGAAACCACCGTGATTAGCGAGCCAGAGGCCAAACAACCTTATTTTTGGCGTGAATTAAACCTGGCAGAAATACCAGTAACGCTATTTACTTCGGGTTCAAGCGGCACACCAAAAGCCATTGCAAAAACGCTGAAACAGCTCGATATCGAAGTTGCTATTCTAGATAACCTATGGGGCGACACGGTTGCCAGCACACGCGTTGAAAGCACCGTTTCTCATCAACACATTTACGGCTTGCTGTTCCGCGTATTGTGGCCTTTGTGCTCCGCACGTCCATTTTCAGCACACAACCTTGAGTTCCCAGAGCAAATTGTCCATCACGCTGATGCTGACACCACGCTAGTAAGCAGCCCTGCGTTACTAAAACGACTCAGTGAAGAGCACGATCCGGTTGCGATTCGGTGTGTATTTTCTTCTGGTGGCCCCTTGCCAAACCAAGCGGCGCAGCACAGCCAGGAGTTGTTTGGGTCACTTCCTATTGAAGTGTTTGGCAGCACAGAAACCGGCGGCATCGCTTACCGTCAGCAGCACGTAGCTAGCACTCCCTGGACGTTATTCCCTGGTGTTGAAGCCGAGCTTAACCATGAAAATTGTTTAAAGCTCCGCTCGCCACACATTGATGAAAACACTTGGTACCAAACTGCGGATGAATGCTATTTCCATGATAGTATTTCTTTTGAATTGCGTGGACGCACTGACCGAATCGTCAAAGTCGAAGAAAAGCGTATTTCCCTTGTCGAAGTGGAAAAACGTTTAGAGCAATTGCCGTGGGTTCAAGAAAGCGTGGTGATCCCAATGGAAGAATCTGGTCGCCTCACGTTAGTCTCGATCATCGTACTTAACGATCAAGGCAGCGATGTGCTTAATGAACTTGGTAAAGGCAAATTTTGGCTTGAGCTTCGCAAGGCACTGCGCAATTGGCTAGAACCGATCGCTATCCCGAGAAAATTCCGAGTGGTCGACGAAATTCCATTGAACAGCCAAGGCAAACGCCAAGTTGCTGAAATTGAAAAACTATTCCAATAAAGCTAGTAACATGGATAAAAGAAAACCAACTATTCAGAATATTGAAGTGAGTGACCATACCGCGGAGCTGTCGCTGCGAGTGGATGCTGACATCTTAGATTTCCAAGGTCATTTCAATCACTTCCCTCTTTTACCCGGCGTCACTCAAATTGATTGGGCGTTGTTCTACGCCGTTCAATATTTGAACACTCCCAAGGTATTTAAAGGAATGGAAGTCATCAAATTTCAAGAGCCGATTCTGCCAAACGCCGACGTTTGTCTCTCACTCTCTTGGGACAATGAGCGCGAGAAATTGACCTTTAAGTACACATCGAAAAACGGTGAAACCTTGGTGACTCACTCTTCAGGCAAAATGAAACTGGGTGAGTCACGTGAGTGATTACCGTCCCTGCTTTTTAATTCCTTGCTACAACCACGGCAGCACAATTGCAGACGTGGTGGCATCGTTATCCTCTTTCGCTTTGCCAGTGCTGGTCGTGGACGACGGCAGCAATGAAGACACCAAACAAGCGCTTTCTGCTTTGAGTGAACAAGGGCTGATAAAACTGATTAGTTTGAGTGAAAACCAAGGCAAAGGTGGCGCGGTGATGGCAGGCCTACATCAAGCTCACCAACTTGGTTTTACGCACACCATTCAAATCGACGCAGACGGTCAACACGACCTAGAAGCATTGCCGAAATTGCTCAACGCCAGCGAAACAAAACCAGATAACCTGATTTCGGGCCAACCGATATACGACGAGAGCGTACCTAAATCCCGTTTGTATGGTCGCTACGCTACGCACGTGTGGGTGTGGATAGAAACCTTGTCACTGTCTATCAAAGACAGCATGTGCGGTTTTCGCGCCTACCCAGTGGCGAAAACGGTCGCCGTGTTGAACAAGTACAGTATCGGCAAACGCATGGATTTTGATATCGAAATTCTAGTGCGAATGTACTGGGAAGGCGTCGACATTGATTTTGTTCCAACGCGCGTGATCTACCCTGAAGGTGGCATTTCCCACTTCGACGCATTGTGGGATAACGTCAAGATAAGCTGGATGCACACTCGCCTATTTTTTGGCATGTTGCCGCGCATTCCTTCGCTACTCGCCAGAAAGCGCCAAAACACAGATGACAGTAATGCCCACTGGTCGAAACGAAAAGAACAAGGCACGATTTTAGGCATCAAAACCTTACTCGCGGTTTACCGCTTGTTCGGCAGAAAAGCGTTTGACCTGATTTTAAAATTAGTCATGCGCTACTACCACTTCACGGGTAAATCTGCCCGTGAAGCGTCTGAGATTTACCTGCAAAACTTGCAGTACTACGCAACGCAGCAGAGCATCGCACTACCAAAACAGTTGGACAGCTATCATCATCTGCTTTCTTTTGGGCGAACCATGCTCGACAAACTGGCAGCATGGCAAGGTGACTTTAACGTCGATAACCTAACCATTCACGGCCAGCATCATTTCGAAGAGATGGCGCAGAAAAAACAAGGCGTGCTCATTTTAGGCTCGCACCTTGGCAATATCGAACTCTGCCGTGCGCTTGGTCGTCGACACTCTCATGTCAAAATCAATGCCTTGGTATTTACCCAACACGCTGAACAATTTAATGCGGTAATGAAGGCGGTAAACCCAAATTCGGAACTGAATCTGATTCAAGTCAGCTCAATGGGACCAGACACCGCGATTCTGCTTCAACAAAAAATCGAGCAAGGCGAATGGGTGGTGATCGTTGGCGATCGCACTTCCACCAGCAAAGAAAATCGTGTCGTTTGGGCAGATTTTCTTGGTAAACCTGCACCATTCCCGCAAGGCCCATTCATGCTAGCCTCGGTATTAAAAGCGCCGGTTTACTTACTCTTCGGCCTACGCGACGATGAAGCGAACACTCCGCATTTTAATGTGTACTTTGAACACTTTAGTGACCAAATCACGCTACCGCGCAAGGAGCGTCAGCAGGCACTAGAACACGTTGTTCAACAGTACGCCCACAGATTAGAACACCACACACTGCAAGCGCCGTTACAGTGGTACAACTTTTTTAACTTCTGGACTTTAAGTAATCAGCCACATGACAAACAACAATAATCACAACATCACTTTTGGTGCCCAATCTTTAACCATCGAAGATGTCGTTGCCATTGCTCAAGGTGCAAAGGCAAACATGAACACCTCGCCAGAATTTACCGCGAAGATTGATCGTGGCGTGGCGTTTCTGGAACGGTTACTGAAAGAAGAAGGCGTTATTTACGGCGTAACCACGGGTTATGGTGATTCATGCACCGTGGCGATTCCACCTGCTCTTGTGGATGAACTTCCGTTGCACCTTACGCGCTTCCATGGCTGTGGCTTAGGTCAAATCCTTTCTCATGAGCAAGCTCGTGCGGTGTTGGCGACACGTTTATGTTCATTGTCGCAAGGCGTATCTGGCGTGTCTCACGATCTGTTGAACCAAATCGTTGCGCTTATCAACCACGACATTGCGCCGCGTATTCCACAAGAAGGCTCGGTGGGTGCAAGTGGCGATTTAACGCCTCTGTCTTACCTAGCGGCGACCTTAATTGGCGAGCGTGAAGTGCTTTACAAAGGCGATGTGCGACCAACACAAGAAGTGTTTGCAGAGCTGGGCATTGAACCAATTCGCCTAAAACCAAAAGAAGGTTTGGCGTTAATGAACGGTACATCCGTGATGACTGCCCTCGCCTGTCTTGCCTACAAACGAGCAGAATACCTAGCGCAGCTTTGCACCAAGATTACCGCGATGGTCTCTGTGGGTATGCAAGGTAATGACTTCCACTTTGATGAAGCGTTGTTTGCGGTAAAACCTCACCCTGGTCAACAGCAAGTTGCGGCTTGGCTGCGTGATGATCTCAATGCTGAACGTCCGCCACGCAATAGCGACCGACTGCAAGATCGCTACTCGCTGCGTTGTGCGCCACACGTGATTGGCATGGTTCAAGACTCACTGCCTTGGCTACGTCAATTGATTGAGAATGAACTAAATAGTGCCAATGACAATCCAATTATCGATGGCGACAACGAGCGCGTTCTGCACGGCGGTCACTTCTACGGTGGTCATATCGCAATGGCGATGGACACATTGAAAGTGAACATTGCCAACTTAGCTGATTTGCTGGACCGTCAGATGGCGCAACTGATGGATTACAAGTTCAATAACGGCCTGCCGTTTAACTTAACCGGTGCAGAAGGCGAGCGTAAACCGATCAACCACGGCTTTAAAGCGGTTCAGATTGGTATCTCAGCTTGGACGGCAGAAGCGTTGAAAAACACCATGCCAGCGAGCGTTTTTTCTCGCTCAACCGAATGTCACAACCAAGACAAAGTGAGCATGGGCACCATTGCGGCTCGTGATTGCCTACGCGTACTTGAGTTAACAGAGCAAGTTGCTGCGGCTTCACTCCTAGCAAGCGTTCAAGCGGTTGAGATTCGTCGCCGTCATAACGAATTGGACGAACACCACATGAGTCAGAGTTTGCGAGTAATTCGTGACGCCGTACTGAGCGAGTTTGAATTTGTGATTGAAGATCGCCCGTTAGAACAAGATTTGCGTCATTTCATTGAACGCATTCAGCAACGTCATTGGCCACTCTACGCGGAGGTATAATGCAAGAGCAGGTTCTCTACCCATTAGAAGCGGAGGTGACTATGGTCACCTCATTCCAAGATGCTGACCCGATGGGCGTGATATATCACGGCAACTTCTTTCGGTATTTTGAAGAAGCGCGTCGTGTGCTGATGGAGAAGATCCAATACAGCTATCGCGATATGCAAGACTCTGGGTACATGTGGCCGATCATCGACACGCGCGTTAAATACGTCAAGGCGATTCCGTTTAATCACACCATTCGCATTACCGCGCAACTCACTGAGTGGGAAAACCGCTTACGTGTGGATTACGTGATTTACGACGCCGAAACGAATCAACGTATGTGCAAAGCGCATACAACGCAAGTCGCCGTATCCATTGAAAAGCAAGAGATGTGCTTTGTGTCTCCAGCAGTCTTTTTAGATAAAGTAGAGCAATGGCACAACCATGGGAGCCTGAACTAATGCAAAAGTGGTTACTCTCTTTTTTGTTGATATTTTCTGTTCCAGCACTGGCCACACCGACTGCAAACGTAACGGATTTGGCATCGCTTCAGCAGCAGTTGTCTCAGCATGAAATCGTACGCGGAGATTTTACGCAGCAGCGTCATCTGGAAATGTTCAGTCAACCTCTAACCTCTAAAGGTCAGTTCACACTGAGCAAAACACATGGCTTGTTGTGGCAACAAACAGAACCTTTCGCAGTCAATTTGGTATTGACGGAAAACAAACTTCGTCAGACTTTTGCCGACCAAGCACCGAAAACGATCTCTGCACAAGAAAACCCAATGGCATTCTACTTTAGCCACGTGTTTTTATCCGTGTTCCACGGGGATACTTCTGCACTGCAAGAACAATTCACACTCGATTTTTCAGTTGAGAACAATCAGTGGCAGCTCGTTTTAGTGCCCAAACAGTCGCCATTAAATGCGGTGTTTCAATCCATCACTCTTTCCGGTAAAACGCACATAGATCGCCTAACCCTACAAGAGCTGCGTGGCGATAAGACCGAAATCACGTTTGCTAACCAGACCTCTCTACCTCAGGAACTCACGGATGCCGAAGACGCTCAATTCCGTTTCTAAACTCAGTCTCGGCACTCACACCTTTGCTCTGGTTTGGCTCAATCTCGTTGTTTTAGCGGGCGCGTTGCTACTCAAACAATGGGTTTGGAGTGCAGAATCTCCGATTGAGACCAACATTTTAAAACTGTTGCCGAAGAACCAACAAAACCCAGTGGCTGAGCAAGCCTTTGAGTCGGTCTCGGCAAGTATGAGCGACAAAGTCATTTTCGTGATCACAGCGCCGGACAAAAATGCCCTTTTTGCAGCGGCCACTGAATTTGATAAGGGGTTACGACAAAGTAATCATTTTCGCGATGTGGTGGGGAAAATCTCACCTCAAGAGCAGCAAGCTTGGGCGAGTTACTACTTTAAGCACCGTTTCCAATTGCTGACGCCTGAACAACGAGAGCGTTTAAGCAAAAATCCAGAGCAGCAAGTGCAGCATGTAATTCAGTCTCTGTACAACCCGTTTTCTGGAGTGACCGGGCAAGAGTTACAAAATGACCCTTTCTTGTTATTTCGTGATTATTTAAGCCAAGTTACCCAGCAATCTTCCTCTTTCCGGTTGGATAACGGCTATCTATCCGTCGAAAAAGACGGTGCTCAATACTTGCTTATTACTGCTGAGATAAAAGACTCGCCTTATAGCCTAACTGGGCAGCTTGCAGTCCCTGATATTCAAGCGCTAGAACAAAGCGTCGCGCAGAAATATGGCGCTGAAGTCGCACATACTGGCGTTCTATTTTACGCCGACTTTGGTACGCAAAGTGCAAAATCGGAGATCAGCACCATCGGTGTGTTCTCTCTGCTCGGTATCATTGCATTGTTCGTGTTGGTCTTTCGTAGTGTGATGCCACTGTCTCTCGCGCTGCTTTCCATCACCATTGGTTTGCTCGTTGCGTTGTCCGTTACGACGTGGATTTTTGGAAAAGTCCATCTGTTCAGCTTAGTGTTTGGCGCAAGTTTAATCGGCGTGTCTATCGACTACGCATTCCACTACCTAACCGAACGTCTTGCGGCGGGAAATGAATGGGATAGCGAGCAAGGGTTAAAGCATATTTTCATAGCTATCACACTTGGCTTAATCACCAGTTTGATCGGCTATTTGGGCATGTTAGTGGCACCGTTTCCTGGTTTGCAGCAGCTTGCGCTGTTTTCATCCATTGGTCTGATTGCCGCTTACATCACAGTGGTAGCTTGGTATCCGATACTGGCTCGTAACCCATCGCGCACCATTTCGACTTTACCGGGACAATCACTGTTGGCGAAATGGTTAACGCTTTGGAATCAACCTCGAATTAAAGTCGGATTACCGATGTTATGTGTGGTTGCGAGTGGCTTTTTCTTGCTGCAATTGAACTACGATGACGACATTCGTCTGCTGCAAACGATGCCGAAAGATCTCAAGCAGCAAGAAACCTTGATTACGACGCTCAGTGGCATGCAATCTTCGCAGCAAATGTTGGTCGTTACCGCCGACGATGACGAAAGCCTAATGAAAAAGCTGGAGTCTTTGACACCAACTTTAGAAGCGTGGAAAGCGGAAAGCACCATCGAAAGCTACCAGAGCCTGAGCCGCTACTTGAGCTCAGTGGAACGTCAGCAACAAGACTATCAATTGATTCGCGATCTTTACGCGACACAATCCAGCCCACTTACTTCCGGGTTGGGCTTAAGTAAAAAGCCCAAAATGGACGCCGACTTTATCCCTGTTACGGTTGAACAGTACTTGCAAAACCCGGTATCAGCGCCTGTACGTTTTCTTCATTTGGGTAAAATTAAAGAAAAATCGGCAACGGTTGTGGTGTTAAACCAATTGCAAGACTCCGCTGTTGTTAAGGCATTTGCCAAATCACAGTCTGATGTTGTTTACCTAAACAAAGCTGAAGAAATATCCGCCCTATTTGGTGAATACCGAATCAAAATCATGGAGCTATTGGCAGCCGCCAGTGCTGTGATCTTTCTGGTATTAATCAAGCGGTACGGTCTGCAACACAGTTGGCGAGTTTTACTGCCATCATTGATTGCTTGCGCCTGCGGTCTGGCAACTGCTGTCGCGATGGGAACAACATTAAACCTGTTCAACTTGCTTGGCTTGGTGCTCATTCTTGGTATCGGGATCGATTACACTCTGTTCTTTGCCGAGAAAGCCCGCAGTGTGAGCACACTATTGGCGATCACCCTTTCGGCAATCACCACTGTGTTGTCATTTGGGTTGCTGTCACTAAGCCAAACTCACGCGATTCACAGTTTTGGCATTACGGTGTTAAGTGGTATTTTTGTCGCTTGGCTGCTCTCTCCGATTGCAATTAAAACAGAGGAAACGACGTCATGATTTTCAATCACGCCTTTCGCTGCGCGACGTTATTCGCACTGAGCCTGTTTTTAAGTGCATGCAGCTTGGTCCCTCACCAATCGACGCCTCAGGTCGACATTGACGAGCACACCCAAGTTAGCTTACCCACTCCCGCAAGCTTGGGCTATCAGTTGTCTGCCAGTCAGTTAATTACGGCTTCTTGGGCAATAGATGGTAAAACCACATCTGAGCAACTTCCGGTACAACTGCAAGTGACCAACAACGAAGTGGTGCTGGCAGGCTTCTCATCCTGGGGGACAAGAGTACTCTCACTGTCTTACGATGGAGAACAAATTCAAACCGAAGTGCTCAACGGTTTACAAGGTTCGCTACCGCAGCCAGAACAGGTATTATTTAACCTGATGATCACGCTCTGGCCGAGTTCCGCTTGGGAAGGATCGTTAAATGAGGTAAGGTGGCGAATTATTGATAAAAATAATTCTCGCGCCATCTTTGATAGCGACGGTGAAAAGATCATTGAGATTCAATACAGCTCTTCTAACAAGTTAGAGGGTAAGATTGATTTTCATCACCTCAAACATCAGTTTTCAATTTCTATTCAAACACTGCAACATCAGATTAATTAAGAACAATTTAGAATAACAATATGCCTATTCGCTCTTCTCAACCTTTGTATATTCAGGCCTGTGGCTTTCACTCTGCCATGGGACAAGATGATGCGCTCATCCACCAGTGTTTATCGGGAGCGAAGCCATCCAACATGGTGGTTGACCGAGATATTTTAAATTCAGGCCGCCAAACAGTAATCGGTCGAATTGCACAGACGTTACCGCAATTACCGACCGCACTCAGCCAGTTTGATACGAGAAACAACCGCCTCGCACTTTCGGCTTTGCAGCAAATCGAAGGCGACGTGCGTGACGCCATGGCTAAATATGGTCGTGACCGTATCGCAGTCGTGATCGGCACCAGCACATCTGGCATTTCAGATGGCGAAATCGCATTTGGTGAAAAGCTGGCAAAAGGTAATTTTCCTGCCGACTACCATTACACCAAACAAGAGCTTGGCAACTGCAGCGATTTTATTGCCGCCTACTTTGATTTGAGCGGCCCACATTACTCAGTTTCAACCGCCTGTTCTTCTAGTGGCCGTGTCTTTTTAACCGCGCAACGCATGATTCGCTCTGGCATTGTTGATGCGGTTATTGTGGGTGGTGTGGATACCATTTGTCGCCTCACACTAAACGGCTTTAACGGTTTAGAAGCTCTATCCGATAGCCTTTGTAAGCCGTTTGATCAACATCGCAACGGCATCAATATCGGCGAAGCCGCAGCATTAATGTTGCTAAGCAAAACACCTGCGCCCGTTGCTCTTCTCGGAGCTGGCGACAGCTCAGACGCACACCATATTTCCGCACCACATCCAGAAGGGTTAGGCGCAGAAGAAGCGATGAAAAAAGCGTTGGCCAATGCAGGACTTACAGCGCAAGACATTGGTTACATCAACGCGCATGGCACAGCAACGCCGTTAAACGATGCGATGGAAAGCAAAGCCATTCATCGCTGCTTTGGTGACTCCGTTCCCGTAAGCTCGACAAAGCCACTTACCGGACACACATTAGGCGCAGCAAGCGCAACGGAAGCCGCGATCGCTTGGCATATTCTCAAGTACAACCTTGATTTGCCAATACAACACTGCGAAACCAAAGCAGACGATATCCATATATCGTTAGTTGAGACGCCAACCAAACTCGGTAACAAAGCGATTCTCAGCAACTCTTTTGCTTTTGGTGGCAATAATATTAGTCTTATTTTTGGTTACTCTCATGACTAAACTTCCTCCCATCGAACAACTTTTGCCACACGACAAACCAATGATCTTGGTTGATCGTGCTTTGGATGTTCAACAAGATACGATTCACTGCCAGGTTGATATCGCAGAACACAACCCGTTCTTCGACTCGGCCTCTCAAACTGTGCCAGCTTACGTTGGCATTGAGTTTATGGCGCAATCTGTCGCGGCGTGGTCTGGTTACCACGCATTAATGAAAGAACAAGCGCCACCGATTGGCTTTTTACTTGGTAGCCGTCGATACACGTCTGAATGCGATACGTTTTCTCGCGGACAGGTGCTCGATGTGTATGCTGAAAAAGTTATGGAAGATAACGGTATGGCGGTTTTTTCAGCCCGTATTGAGCTACAAGGAACTGTTGTAGCGACTTGCCAATTGAACGTTTACGTTCCATCAGAAGAAAAATTACAAGAAATGAAAATCAGGAGTCAACAATGACCCGACAAGTCCTCGTTACAGGTGCCAGCAAAGGCATCGGTAAAGCCATTGCCGTTCAATTAGCCAAAGATGGTTTCCAAGTCATTGTCCATTACATGGGCGATCAGCAAGGCGCGCAAGACACCCTAAACACCATCGAACAGCATGGTGGTAGCGGTCGTCTTATCCAATTCGACATCAGTGACCGTGCAGATTGTCGTGAGAAGCTCGAAGCCGATATCGCCGAACACGGCGCTTACTATGGCGTCGTAAACAACGCTGGCATCACAAAAGATACCGCTTTCCCTGCGATGACCGAAGAAGAATGGGATGGTGTGATTCATACCAACTTAGATAGCTTCTACAACGTTCTTCACCCTTGTGTTATGCCAATGGTGCAAAAGCGCAAAGGCGGCCGAATTGTTACGCTTGCATCAGTCTCTGGCCTAATGGGGAATCGTGGTCAAACTAACTACAGCGCAGCGAAAGCGGGCGTAATTGGTGCAACAAAATCACTCGCGCTTGAACTGGCAAAACGCAAAATCACCGTCAACTGCGTTGCTCCAGGGCTTATCGACACAGGCATGGTAGACGAACACGTGAAAGAACACGCGATGCCGCAAATTCCTTTGCGCCGCATGGGAGAGCCAGAAGAAGTTGCTGGTTTAGTCAGTTACCTTATGTCTGACATCGCAGGCTATGTAACTCGCCAAGTCATTTCGGTAAACGGAGGCCTAGTATGAGCCGTCGAGTTGTTGTAACCGGAATGTCAGGCGTGACTGCGTTTGGTAACGATTGGCAATCTGTCGAACCAAAACTGCGTGATTGCCAGAACGCGACGCAATACATGCCTTCTTATGAACAGTATGATGGGTTGAACACCAAGCTCGCGGCACCAATTTTAGATTTTGAACTGCCAAAGCACTACAAGCGCAAGCAAGTACGCGGCATGGGGCGTGTTTCCAAATTGGCGACCGTCGCAACAGAAAACGCACTAAGCCAAGCAGGTTTGATTGGTAACGACGTACTCACCAATGGTCAAACGGGTATCGCATACGGCTCATCAACAGGCAGTACTGACGCAATCGGCGCATTTGGTGTCATGCTGAATGAGAAAACCACTAAAGCGATCACCGCAACGACTTACGTGCAAATGATGCCGCATACCACGGCAGTGAACGTTGGTCTATTTTTCGGTTTGAAAGGCCGAGTGATCCCAACCAGCAGTGCATGTACCTCTGGCAGCCAAGCAATCGGCTACGCCTACGAAGCGATCAAGCACGGCTACCAAACGGTCATGGTTGCTGGTGGCGCTGAAGAATTGTGCCCAACGGAATCCGCTGTCTTCGATACCCTTTTTGCCACCAGTCTAAAGAATGAAGACCCGAAAAGCACACCAAGACCTTATGACTCCGATCGCGATGGTTTGGTGATTGGTGAAGGTGCGGGAACGCTAGTTCTGGAAGAGTACGAACACGCCGTCGCTCGTGGCGCGAAAATCTATGCAGAAATCATCGGTTTTGCCAGCAACTGTGATGCCGCACACGTCACTCAACCACAGATGGAAACCATGCAAATCTGTATGGAAATGGCTTTGCAAAACGCGAGCATTCCTGCTGAGAAGATCGACTATGTATCTGCTCACGGCACTGCCACCGACCGCGGCGATATTGCGGAAAGCAACGCAACAGCGAATGCTCTGGGCAAAGTGCCAATAAGTTCACTCAAGAGCTACTTTGGCCACACACTAGGCGCCTGTGGCGCGATTGAAGCGTGGCTAGGTTTAGAAATGATGCACACAGGTTGGTTTAACCCAACGCTCAACCTAGAAAACCTCGACGAGCAATGTGGCGATTTAGACTACATCGCCGGACAAGGCCGAGAGCTGGACGTGAAATATTTGATGAGTAACAACTTCGCCTTTGGCGGCATCAACACCTCCATCATCTTTAAAAAGATGTAATTCCCTTAGTAAATGCAAAGCGCTGGTTAACCAGCGCTTTTTTGTTGGTGGCTATCCAGATTGCTAGAAATTGCAATGACTAGAATGCCATTCAAAAGTTGTAGATAGAGTGGCAATTACAGCCAAAAACCTAAAAACGACAAAGCCCCGACAACTCAAAGAGTTATCGGGGCTTTTGAATAAATGGCACGCCCTATTGGATTCGAACCAATGACCACATCCTTAGAAGGGACGTGCTCTATCCAGCTGAGCTAAGGGCGCGCTACAGGGACAGGATTATACGAGTTCAAACGGGTAAATCAACGGGTTTTCATAACATTCTGATCTGAATGCCTAAAAAAAGTCCATTAAAACGCTTAATGTTCAAAAACACCACAAAGCAAACGTTTGCGTATGGATGTTGATAAGAAATTCTGCGACAATGCGCCGCAGATAATCTGCCTTCTTAATTTATAAGGAAAGTCATGACTGCTCAAAATATAGACGGAACTCTCATTTCCCAAACTGTTCGATCCGAAGTGGCTGCACGTGTTAAAGCACGTGTTGAAGCTGGGCTACGTGCTCCTGGTTTAGCAGTGGTTCTAGTTGGTGAAGATCCTGCTTCTCAGGTTTATGTCGGTAGCAAACGCCGCGCATGTGAAGAAGTTGGGTTTGTTTCTAAGTCTTTTGACCTTCCTGCGTCTAGCTCAGAAGAAGAGTTACTAGCGCTGATTGATGAATTAAACAATGATGATGAAATTGACGGCATTCTAGTGCAATTACCCCTTCCTGCAGGTATAAACACAACACATGTTTTAGAGCGCATTCACCCAGAGAAGGACGTGGATGGCTTCCACCCTTATAACGTTGGCCGTCTTGCGCAACGTATTCCAAAGCTTCGCTCTTGCACGCCAAAGGGCATCATTACCCTACTCGACCGTTACAACATTGAGCTACGTGGTAAACATGCGGTTGTGGTTGGCGCATCAAACATTGTTGGTCGTCCAATGACACTTGAGCTGCTGCTTGCGGGCTGCACAACAACAACATGTCACCGTTTTACCAAAGACCTAGAGAGTCATGTGCGTCAAGCTGACGTTGTCGTGGTTGCGGTTGGTAAGCCTAACTTCATCCCTGGTGAGTGGATTAAAAAAGGCGCAGTGGTGGTCGATGTCGGTATTAACCGTCTTGACTCAGGCAAACTAGTTGGCGACGTGGAATACGACAAAGCACGTGAAAGTGCGAGCTTTATTACTCCTGTTCCTGGTGGCGTTGGCCCAATGACCGTCGCAAGTTTAATTGAGAACACGATGCTCGCTTGCGAACAGTTCCACACAGACAAATAACGTAAAACTTCAGATACGAAAAAGGCTCCGCAAGGAGCCTTTTTGCTAATTGTTGATATCTATTTCAATTACAGACTTAAAATCACGCCCGCAATCGAAGCGCTCATTAAGTTCGCCATGACACCAGCGATAATCGCACGGAAACCATGCTTAGAAACAAATGCACGCTTTTCTGGTACCAAAGAGCCCAACCCACCAATCAGCATCGCCATGCTTGAGATATTTGCAAAGCCACACAAAGCAAACGTCACGATTGCTTGTGAGTGTTCACTAAGTTGAGACTTCACTTCTGCAAGCTGGATGAAAGCGACGAACTCATTCACCACAATCTTGTTACCAATCAGCGATCCTGCTGTGGTTGCTTCTTGCCATGGTATACCCAACAACCAAGCGACTGGCGCAAACACAAAACCTAGGATTAGCTCAAAACTTAAGGGGGTCCCAATAAGATCACCTATCCAGCCTAACATGCCGTTTAGCATTGCAATGACACTGATAAATGCCAGTAACGTACCACCGACCGATACAGCAATGCGTACTCCCGCCATGGCACCATCGGCTAATGCTTCTACTACGTTGGTTGCACGTGGAATTTCAACTTGGCTAATGTCGATATCTGCTGCTTTATCCGTATCTTCTGGCATTAAAATTTTTGCCATCAACAAGCCGGCAGGTGCAGACATAAATGCAGCAGCAATAAGATAGTTGAGGTCGACACCCAGTGATGCGTAACCAACCAACGTTCCGCCAGCAACTGACGCTAAACCACCTGTCATAACTGCAAAGAACTGCGAGTCAGTCATGTGTTTTAGGTAAGGCTTTACCATTAATGGTGCTTCAATGGTGCCAACAAAGATATTCGCCGTAGCAGACAAAGACTCAGCACGACCGATACCCAGCAGCTTTTGAATACCACCACCGATAAAGTTAATGATTTTTGGCATCACACCAATGTGATAAAGACCTGAGATAAGAGAGGAGAAGAAAACGATGATACCCAGAACATTGATCGCAAAGGTGAAGCCCCCTGTCGCCAAATTACCGAATAAAAACGCAATGCCCTCTTGACCATAGTTGATCAAATTCGACACAACACTGCTCACTGAATTCAGCGCATCTCGTCCTGCTGGTACATATAAAACCAACAACGCAAACAGTACCTGCAAAGCAAACGCAAACGACACTGTTCTCAGCTTTATATTTTTTCTATTTGTAGAAAGTAGCCATGCTAGGAATAGTATGGCTACGATACCAATAATTGAGTTCATAAAATGAATCCGACAGAAGGGGGATATGGAAGGCACCGGATTGTATAGCGGACTCAAAATGCTGCAAGTTGAGGATGTTAACAGTGTGAAAAGTTTAAGCGACCAATAACTGACCAACAAAATAACCAATTGAATTTATTAAAGATAAACGTTTGCTTATTTTAATTATTTCCATATGGAAAATATGTTTCTGGTTCAGGAAAAATTTTTGTGAAGTGAATCACCTTATGTGTCGTTCTACAACGTCATTGATCCTGTTATTTAGGAATAGAGATGTAAGGCGCCAAACGTTGGTCCCAATGACAAGGGTTGCCGATCTTCTGTTTGATAAAGTTAATCACTGCGGATATTTTTTTTGGCATATGCTGGCGGCTTGGGTATACCGCATAAAACGGCATCGACTGGCTGGCTTTCCAGTCAGGTAACAGCTGTATTAACTTACCCGTTCTAAACTCATCCCCCAGCAAGTAAGTGGCAAGGTAGGCAATACCCCAACCTGCAATAGCCGCATCCCGAACGGCTTCTGCCAGATCCACTGAATAGTTACCCGAGACTTTTACATTCAATTCTTGCTGATCTTTGGTAAACGCCCACCCCGTATAGTCACGCTCCCAGCTTCTGTATATGAGGCAGTTGTGAGCAGATAGGTCATCCGGTTCTGCTGGCGTGTCATGTTTCAATAAGTAATCTGGCGATGCCGCAACAACAAACTGGCAATCCGTCAAACGCTGCGCAATGTAACCTTCAGGCAAATGCTCGTTGTTGGTTACCCATAAATCGAGCCCTTCGGCTAACATATCGACCTTATAGTCAAACAGATGTACTTCCACTTGAAGTTGAGGATACAGTTCGCGTAACTCTTGAATCGCTGGAATAATGTGTAAGGTACCAAATGATTGCGACAACCCAAGACGTACCAAACCTGCTACTTCATCCCGCTGGGTTTCCATCTCTAATGTGGCGCTGCTCACCGCTTGTACCACTTGCTCACAGTGATGAAAAAAGGTTTTCCCTGCCTCAGTCGGCGTAAAGCTTCGCGTAGTGCGTTGAACAAGCTTGATACCAAGAGACGCTTCTAACTGACTCAACTGTTTGCTCACATGAGACACCGACACGCCTAAGCTCTTTGCAGCAGCTGTGAAGCTTTTGTGTTTAAGAAGAGCGGAGAAAATCACCATTTGTGCGGCACGTTCAGATAACACGCTTTACCTCGATTTGGTTATAGAAAAAACAAAGGGCTCCGAAGAGCCCTTGTATTGAAGACTGAATGCCAAATTGTTTGATGGCAGATCAGTATTTAATGCGGTCAGCCAAGTGACTCACAGCAAGTGCGAAGTAGTAAGAGCGGTTCCACTTCATCAATACGTTGTAGTTATTGTAAACCAGATACGTACGACCATTCTCGTCGTCCGGCATGATCAACCATGCTTTGATGTCTTCATCCAGTTTTGGCAACGGGCTACCGTCATATTTTGTGATACCTAATTGGCTCCACTCTTGAAGGTATTTGCCTTTTTCAGCCGTGCGCCCTTCTAGACTGCGATCAATATTTTTAGGAACCTTAACTTGGCGACCCCAAGTATATTTATCATCCCAACCAGACTTGCTCAAATAGTTAGCGGTTGATGCAAACACGTCCGCTTCAGATTGCCATATGTCTTTTTTACCATCCCCGTTGCCGTCAGCAGCAAAACGAAGGAAAGAGCTTGGCATAAACTGGCATTGACCCATCGCACCAGCCCATGAGCCTTTAAAGTTCTCTAGCTCAATATGGCCTTGATCGAGGATCTGCAGTGCCGACATAGTCTCTTTACGGAAAAACTCTTCACGACGGCCTTCAAATGCCATTGTGGATAGTGCATCAATCACTTTAAAGTTGCCGGTAAACTTACCAAAGTTACTTTCAACTCCCCAAAGTGCCACAATAAAGCGCGGGTGGACACCGTACTCATCGCCTATACGCTTTAGCTCGGTGTAATGCTCTTTGTAGAGTTGTCTGGCTTGCTTCACCTTCCATTCAGGCACCGCGCGAGGAATGTACTCATCCAATGTCAGTTTCTTTTCTGGTTGGTTTCGGTCCGCTTTTACTGCTCGGGGCTTGTACTCAACATTAGCAAAAGCAGCACTAATGACCTGCTCTGAGATACCTTTATCACGAGCTTCAGCACGCAGCTTATTCAAGTATTCATCAAAACCCTCGCTACTTGCAAAAGCCGAGGTACACATACCAACGCTAAGCATGGTAGCCAGTATCTTTTTCATATTGCCCTCCTTGAGCAAGGCAGAAATCCCAGATGAAAAACGATGACGTTATTCGCCTTTCTGCTGGGCTTTTTGTTCTTTGTACTTTTCTAATAGGTTCTCCGGCGGCGGTGGAACCTGAAGAAAGAAGCCATCATTTTGTAATGAAGCCTTCACTTTTTCGATATCAACTTGTGCCAATTTACGGCCATCAAGTTTAATCGTCATGACAGCGATAGGCTTACCGAACATCTGCATTAAGGTGTCAGGAACCTGTGAAAAATCATCCTTTTTCGGAATATAGAGATAAGTACCTTCTTTTTTCGAGCTTTTATAAATAGAACAAAGCATGACACGCCTTTTATGCTGATTTAGCCGCGTTGAGTGCGGATTAGGTTGAAAACGTCAAATTCTCGCAAACTTAATAGCAAATTTGAGATTAATTCACCTATTTGCCCACGAGAGAACTTGCTGCGTCAAAGGATGAAATATAACATGACATACCTAGTTTAAGGCAACGCTCTTTCAATAAAGGCAAGAAGTCCACGATGACCCATTCACCAGACCTTAAAGGTAGCAGTTTTACATTGTCAGTTTTACACCTTTCTGACAATGAGATCGCAAAGACTGTCGAATTTTTGCAAGAAAAAGTTTCTCAAGCACCTTCTTTTTTTGCATCCGCGCCTTTGGTAATCAATATAGCAAAAGTACAAGGCGACATTGATTTCCCTAAGCTTAAACAAGGCATCTCAGATGCCGGTTTTATTCCGGTCGGTGTAACGGGCTGTAAAGACAAGCGTGTACAAAACCTTGCTTCCGAAGCTGGCTTCGCCATTATGTCGGCGAGCAAATCGCCAAGCCAAGCACCTGCCAAAATGGCACCAACGAAAGTAGTTCGTACGCCTGTCCGCTCAGGACAACAGATCTACGCAAAAGATGGTGATTTGGTGGTGCTAGCGCACGTAAGTGCAGGTGCTGAAGTCATTGCTGACGGCTCTATTCATATCCATGGCACACTTCGAGGTCGTGCGATTGCAGGAGCAAGTGGTCAGCAGGAAGCGCGTATTATTTGCCACGATTTACAAGCAGAACTGGTATCCATTGCGGGTGACTACTGGTTAAGCGATCAAATTGAAAGCGAGTACTGGCAAAAGAAAGTAATGATCAGTAAAGCCGATGAATCATTACATTTAGAAGTTCTCGCGATTTAATCTAAAAAGGAAAAAAAATGGCACGCATTATTGTAGTAACGTCTGGTAAAGGTGGCGTTGGTAAAACCACTTCAAGCGCAGCCATCGCCTCTGGTCTAGCTCTTAAGGGAAAAAAGACCGCGGTGATCGATTTTGACATCGGTTTGCGTAACCTCGATCTAATCATGGGCTGTGAGCGCCGCGTCGTGTATGACTTTGTAAACGTCATTAACGGCGAAGCGACATTAAACCAAGCGCTGATCAAAGATAAGCGCACGGACAACCTATTTATTCTTCCTGCTTCTCAAACTCGTGATAAAGACGCACTGACAAAAGATGGTGTTCAGCGCGTATTCGGCGAACTTGATGAAATGGGCTTTGATTTCATTATTTGTGATTCACCAGCAGGTATAGAGCAAGGCGCGTTAATGGCCTTGTACTATGCCGATGAAGCCATTGTCACAACGAACCCAGAAGTCTCTTCTGTGCGTGACTCTGACCGCATTCTCGGTATTTTAGATTCTAAGTCACTGCGTGCAGAACAAGGGCTAGAGCCAGTAAAACAGCATCTGTTACTGACTCGCTACAACCCATCTCGCGTCACTCAAGGCGAAATGCTAAGCGTTGAAGACGTTGAGGAGATCTTACATATTCCACTACTGGGCGTGATTCCAGAAAGCCAAGCCGTGCTTAACGCGTCAAACAAAGGTGTGCCAGTCACTTTTGACGATAACACCGATGCGGGTATGGCTTATTCTGACACCGTTGATCGCTTATTAGGCAATCAGGTTGAATTTCGTTTCCTTACTGAGGAGAAGAAAGGACTCTTTAAACGACTCTTTGGAGGCTAGACATGTCATTATTAGAATTTTTCCGTCCACAGAAGAAAACTTCTGCGAATCTAGCTAAAGAGCGTTTGCAAATCATTGTCGCAGAGCGCCGCAGCCAAAATGATCCTGCGCCGTCTTACTTGCCTCAATTAAAAGAAGACATCTTGAAGGTGATCAGCAAGTACGTGGCAATTGATCCAAATATGGTTGACTTAACATTTGAGCACAAAGACGACGATATCTCAGTTCTTGAGCTAAATGTGAAGCTACCAGACGAAGAAAAGTAATCAGTTTCTCTCGCCAGACGAATGCTCTAATTAGAACGAAAAAGGTTGGCATCGAGGCCAACCTTTTTCATCTTTCATTACTTTAATGCTTTGTTCATCTTGTCGCCGAGTAAATCCAAACGCCACCCTTGCATCAAATCAGGCAACACTTCTGGGTCACGATCTTTTTTCCAAACCCAACTGATCAACTGATTGATCTGCTTTTTAGAGGCAAGGAACTCCGTGGCTAAACCAGACTTCTGCGAAGCCGATTTCACCAAGTCTTTCATATTTTTGAAGACCTGCTTGTAACCCGGATAGTCCATTAAACGCTCAATTTTCGCAGGATACTCTTCAGAAGGTGTTTGCTTCGCTTGTTTAACAATCGCGGCAATCTTCGCGCCATGGCGGTTAATCGCTCGGATATCAATATCTTCTGCTTCCATCTTCTTAAAGTTCGTTAAACCAAGACGAGCGACCGTTAATAGATCACCTTCTTTGAAGATAAAGTTCAGCGCTAAATCTCGTTTGATTGCTTCACGATAACGCCACGTCGCCAATGGCTTTAAAATCGCCAGCTCAGAAGGTTTTAATTGCCAAGCGCCCTTAATATCAAGGTAGGCATTCTCTTCATTGGTTACGCGAATACGTTTCGAAACGAGTAAATCACTTTCTTGCTGTACAGCTTCCCACCAACCTGCTTGCGTCACCTTATCGAACAGCTTTTCGTATAACGGTAACAAGTAATGAACATCTGCGGCAGCATAATCTAATTGCTTTTGTGTCAGTGGACGAGCCATCCAGTCGGTACGTGATTCACTTTTGTCGAGCTCTACGCCTAAATATTCTTCCACCAGCGATGCGAAGCCTGTCGATAGGCCGTGACCGAGAAAAGCGGCCATCAGCTGCGTATCCACCATAGGGAATGGTGTACAACCAAAAGCGTTTTGGAAAACTTCTAAATCTTCACCACATGCGTGCAGCACTTTTAGCACAGAAGTATCTTTTAATAGCGCTACAAACGGCGTCATATCCGTTAATTCAGTCGGATCAATCAGCGAGAGGCGATTACCATCGAAAAGCTGAATCAGACCTAACTGCGGGTAGAAAGTGCGAATACGAACGAATTCGGTATCCAGCATCACTACGTCTGCCTCTCGGGCATGAGTGCAAACCTCTTCTAGGTCTTTGTTTTTAGTAATAATTTGATAGTTCACATACTTCTCGCTATAAAAATGCCAGCAAAACGCTGGCATTCTATCATTTTTTAAATCTCTCGACTCGACGAAATCGGCTTATGCGCTTTTCTTCGCAAGTTCAGCGTCATTCTCTTCGCGTAAAACACGACGCAAGATCTTACCGACATTGGTTTTAGGTAAGTCTTCGCGGAACTCAACCAACTTCGGAACTTTGTAGCCAGTTAAGTGTTCTCGACAATGCGCGATCACTTCGTCTTTGGTCAAGCTCGGATCACGTTTCACGACATAAATCTTCACTAATTCACCAGACACTTCATGCGGCTGACCAATAGCAGCAACTTCAAGTACTTTGCCGTGTAGTGCTACAACGTCTTCAATTTCGTTCGGGTAAACATTAAAGCCTGATACTAAGATCATGTCTTTCTTACGGTCAACGATATGCAGGAAGCCTTCGTCATCGAACTTAACGATGTCGCCAGTTGATAGCCAGCCGTCTTCGTTAATCGTATCTTTCGTTGCTTCAGGTCGTTGCCAGTAACCTTGCATAACCTGAGGACCACGAACTTGAAGTTCACCAGTTTCAGTATTCGCAAGAGCGTTGCCTTCTTCGTCCACGATACGAACTTCTGTTGATGGTACCGGCAGACCAATAGAGCCATTGTATTCAACAAGATCATGCGGATATGCCGCCACCAACGGAGAACACTCTGTTAGACCGTAACCTTCGAGCAAATAGCAACCCGTGGTCTTTTGCCATCTTTCTGCCACTGAGCGCTGCACTGCCATGCCGCCGCCAACGGCTAAACGTAGATTACTGAAATCCAACTCGTGGAAATCTTCATTGTTGACCAATGCATTAAATAAGGTATTCACGCCCGTAATCGCAGTAAACGGATGCTTTTGTAGCTCTTTCACGAACCCTGGAATATCTCTAGGGTTGGTAATAAGTAAGTTACGACCACCCATTTCGACAAACAGCAGACAGTTTACGGTAAGAGCAAATACGTGATACAGCGGTAATGCTGTTACGACTAATTCACGCCCCGGAGATAAAACCGGTCCGTACGCGCCTTTTGCCTGTAGAACGTTCGCAATCATGTTGCGGTGAGTCAGAATCGCGCCTTTCGCGACACCTGTCGTCCCCCCCGTATATTGCAGGAATGCAATGTCATCCCCAGACATAAACGGTTTAACGTATTGTAGACGACGACCTTTACGTAGAGCCTGACGCATTGAGATTGCACCAGGTAAATCGTACTTAGGCACCATGCCCTTAACGTACTTCACGACAAAATCGACAATCGTACCTTTCGCTCGTGGCAGCATTTGACCAAGACTGGTTAACACTACGTGTTTGACTGGTGTTTTATCGACAATTTGTTCTAACGTATTCGCAAAGTTAGACACAATCACAATCGTCGTCGCACCTGAGTCATTCAATTGGTGTTCAAGTTCACGAGGAGTGTAAAGTGGGTTAACGTTTACGGCGATACAACCTGCACGCAAAATACCAAACAACGCCACTGGGTATTGCAGTAGGTTTGGCATCATCAGAGCAACACGGTCACCCTTTTGCAGTTTTAACTCGTTTTGCAGATACGCTGCGAATGCGCGACTACGCTCTTCCAATTTACGGAAGGTCATAACCGAGCCCATGTTCATGAATGCTGGTTGGTCTGCATATTTTTGTACAGACTGTTCAAACATTTCTACCAAAGACTCATATTGCTCTGGATTAATGGTTTCAGGTACGTCACTTGGATAACGTGAAAGCCATGGTTTATCCACGATGTTACTCCTCGTTTATAACTGGCTAAAAAATAGCGTCCTTTTTATTTTGAAAGCTATTACAGCACAGCGAACGTGCTTGAGCACGCAACTCTCAAACACTTGTTTAAATTTTGTTAACTACACCAAGAATTCGCGTTGCGACCTCGAGTATTTGCTCTAAATGACAGTGATGACCACCCTTGACAGAAACCACTTGCGGTGGGTTCTCTCCCCAATCAGCTTGGTTAGATGGTAAATTCTGAAATCCTTGATCGCCTAATACAATCAAATGAGGACAACGTATTTGGCTGGTAATCGAGTTAGCATGCGCTTGCGCCATTCGGTAAAGCGACGCACATTTTAACTTGGCGTCATGCCGCCAATACCATTTATCTCCTCGCTGCTCTGTTCCACGCTCGACTATCGGTAGAAGTTGCTCAGCGGTTAATTGGTTGGCTTGCATGCGTAATTTTAACGCCAGATCGAAGGAGGCAATGGCTCGCTCTGGCTTGTTTTGCTGTCTTATTCGACTTAAAACGCCATCGCGAAGACGAGGCAAACTGTTAGTAGGATCCTCATGAAGAGGTCCTGCTCCCTCAATTTGCACAAGAGCTTCGACCTGCTCTGGAAACGCTGCACTATAGCAACTTGCGATTAAAGCACCAAGTGAATGCCCTACTAATATCAGTCTGTTTGGTGATAATTCGTCCAAAAACTGATACAAATCGGCAATATAGTCGTGAAAGGGGTAATAATTATCGTGAGATTTATGACTCGATAAACCGTGACCAAAATGATCGATGGCGAGGAGGTGTAAGTGAGGATTAAGTTGATTCAACTGCTCCATGAGCGCTTTAAAGCTGCCCGCATTATCTAACCACCCATGAAGAAAAACGACTGACAAGTCAGCCGTTTTCTCGTTCCCTATCTCAAGGGCTGCCATTTTGCCGGCAGGAAGCTCGAATTGACGCTCATGCATCGCAGATTATTTGACCTGTTTTATCACTTTACCGTCTTGCGGGAAATCATTACGCCACATGCGGCAGTTAATCGAGTAACATGGGTAAAAGTAGGTTGGCGAGTCATACATGCGTACACGTTCTTCAATTTTCCATAAACGGTACCCTTCCCCCTTAATTACTGGGAAGATGTAACCGTGCTCACCGATCTTTCCTTCTTCTTCCCCTGCTCCTTTGCCTACAACCGTCACCAAACGGCCTTCACTAAAGGCGACAGGCTCTAAATAGCCATCAAAATAGGCGACAAAACGCCCCGTAGGCTCTTCATCAATATCAGGTTTACCAGACTTACTGATAGGAAGGTTTACAATCTCTAGACGCGTTTTATCTTTAAAGTTATCCACTTTAGCGATGATTCCACCAAGGCGAACATCTTCACTCACTTGCCCCTGAGACTCAGCAAACGCTTTATAGTCTGTAACGACCAATTCTGTGCTTGCATTTAGCTCCTCTGGCAAAGAGCTACACGCAGACAAACCAACCGTAGCAAATAATGCGAGAAAAAACCGTCCAAAAACCTTCATAAACCACCTTTCAATATTAGTAACCCCAAGCTGGGGAGATCTCACACGTAAATATCGACACCAAGTAATTGAGCCAGTTCCTCTTTTTTAGCTCGATTCATGACATCCATGTACTGCTCCATTGCTTTACGTGCGCCCCCTTCAGGAAGGTCATATTGCACTTGAGCTCGGTGAATTTGGGACTCATCCACGTGTTTTATGGAGTGCGCCACGGCGTTAGCAACCTTTGAAGGCTGACCTACAGGCTGCTTTGTTTGTGATTTATTTACCTGCTTCTTTTGACTGGCTTTATGAGTGCGATTTGCACCGGGAATCAAAGAAGGAGGCAAGCCATTAATCGACGCCATAGCACTCCATAAAAATACAGGGCAAACGCCCTGCTTTTTGTCAGGTTAATGAAAAACGGACTATTCGCGACCAGGAAGTTTTTTCCATGTCACATTATCACGTAAATAAACAGGGCTCGAATCTTCGACCGGCACGGTATTACCCTTTTTAAATTCTTGTTCAGCAAGAATCACGATGTCTTGTGAATCAGGGTACAGAACGTCACTATGCGTCAAATTAAACGGTAGGTCTGCTAATACTTCTTGGTAAGCATCCCAACCAGTACCTGCTGTCGTCCACGTTTTGTCGTCTGCTTGTGCTTCTTCAACGAGACGTGCTGGTGGAATTACGCACTCTGCATCCATCTCTGCCCACTCACCGTTTGCTTGGCGAGTGTAACGTGCCCAGTAAACTTCACCCATACGTGCGTCAATAGCCACAGCGACATCGGTCACACCATGTAAGCGATAGCTACCTTGAGCCATTGCAGCCAGCGTTGAAACGCCGATCATAGGTAAGTCAGCACCGAACGCCAAACCTTGTGCGATACCAATACCGATACGAACGCCAGTAAAGCTACCTGGACCACGTCCAAACGCTAACGCATCCAGCTCTTGTAGAGTCAGGCCAGCTTCTTTGAGTACTTCATCAACCATTGGCAGTACTTTTTTGGTGTGATCGCGTGGTGCAACCGCGCTACGTGAAATCACTTGATCATTAGCCAACAACGCAACTGAACAGTTTTCAGTCGCTGTATCGATAGCAAGAATTTTTGCGCTCATTTAACTCTCTACAACTCTCATTTATTGGGTTATGCCTCAGCACTTGCGTCTGTGACAGATTGTTCTGCTTTCAGGAATGCTTTGATTCCATCTAAGTCTCGCGTCCTTGGGATAGGTGGTAGACTTCCGAGGAAAATACCACCATAGTCTCGCGTGACGAGGCGATTATCACAAATGATCAACGCACCGTGATCCTTCTGATCTCGAATTAATCGCCCGACTCCCTGCTTTAACGTAATCACTGCATCCGGGATTTGTACTTCAGCAAATGGTTCACCGCCACGTAATCGACAATCCTCGATACGGGCTTTGAGTAACGGATCGTCAGGGGCGGTAAACGGTAATTTGTCGATAATAACACAGCTCAGCGCATCACCTCTAACATCAATCCCTTCCCAGAAAGCGCCCGTCGCCACGAGTAAAGCGTTACCCAGTTCCATAAACTCCGCCAAGGTTTTCTGCTTACTCATCTCCCCTTGCATTAACACAGGCAGCTCAAGTACTTCTCGGAACTTCTCACCTAGTTCACGCATCATGCTGTGCGAGGTACATAAAAAGAAGCAGCGACCATCATTTTCTTCAATCACCGGAGCAAGCATTCGGACTAACTTATCCGCTAAGCCGTTACTGTTTGGCTCTGGCAAATACCTTGGCACACAAAGGCGCGCTTGCTTTTGATAATCAAAGGGGGACGGCAGAGAAAATTGCTTTGTAGGCTTGAGGCCAAGGCGCTCAGTAAAGTGCTTGAAATCGCCCGATACGGCTAGGGTTGCTGACGTGAAAATCCAAGCGCCTTGTTTAATCTCTATTTGCTCATGGAACTTGTCCGCGACAGAAAGAGGCGTAATGTGCAGAGCGAAATGACGAGGCGAGGTATCGTACCAGTATGAGTAACCGGTAATATCGACATCACATACCCGGTCGATACGGCCTTTGATCAAATTGGCTCGTTCAAAGGCGGTATCCAGTAATTGACTGCGCCCTAAGGCTATTTTGAGTACATCAATCGCCAATTCGAGGCTGTCAGTTAAGCGCAATAATTCTCGCTTAATAGAACCTGATTGCAACGCCTCACGCCAGTTGCCACGAAAGCCTGGCTCACCCAATACAATCCGCATGTCCATTGCGCTTTGCATGAGTTTGTCGCCCACTTTTTGCAATTGACGCATATCTTTGGCTTCGGTGCGATAGGCTATTTCAATGTCTTTGGCAAGATCGTGAATTTGGCGGCTTGAAACTGACTGGCCGAAATATTCGCTCGCAATATCTGGCAACTGATGAGCTTCATCAAAAATAAACACATCGGCTTCTGGAATCAGTTCACCGAATCCTGTTTCTTTGATCGCTAAATCAGCAAGAAACAAGTGATGGTTCACTACAACAATGTCGGAATCCATGGCTCGCTTACGCGCTTTCAATACAAAGCAATCAGTGTAGCTCGGACATTCTTTACCTAAACAGTTATCATTGGTTGAGGTGATAGTCGGAATGATCATGCTGTCTTCTGGCAGATCATCACAATCACCAAGGTCACCTGTTTTGGTTTCTGATGACCAAGCACGCACTTTAACCAGTTGAGTTAATAACGTCGGGTCAGATTCATTAGTGTGGCTTTCGACCATTTGGCGGCTCAAACGATCCAAACACAGATAATTAGAACGCCCTTTTAATAACGCCACTTGGCCATAAAAACCAAGCGCATTGACCATGAGCGGTAAGTCACGATGGTACAACTGCTCTTGCAAGTTTTTCGAGCCTGTACTGATGATCACTTTTTTACCGCTTAACAGCGCAGGGACTAAGTAGGCGAAGGTCTTACCGGTTCCGGTTCCTGCCTCCACCACCAACTGGGTTTGATCTTTGATCGCACTGCTGACGGCTTCCGCCATATCGATTTGTGGCTGACGAGCTTGAAAGCCAGGAATGGCCTTACCTAACGCGCCATCAGAGGAAAAAGTTTTTGCGATCATGCTTGGTATTGAGTTTGAAAAATTATCGAGAGTATATCAGAGGAATAGGAGTGACATCAGCCCACAATCTGACCAGCTTGCGGCGACACGCGGATATTTTGTTGAAACCAACGTAAGAATAGATTATTTATGGTGAAACATGGCAGTACAGTTACACCCGCCAGGGAATAATAACAAATTCGTACGCTAAAATATTAATGCATGGAAGTACCTGATTTATGGAAAAGAAAACACTGTTGACCCACTGTTCTGACGCCCCGGGTCTCATCTCGAAAATTACTAATATCTGTTACAAGCACCAACTCAACATCGTTCACAATAACGAATTTGTTGATAATACCAGTGGCCACTTTTTCATGAGAACGGAGTTGGAGGGGTACTTCAACGATCAAACGTTTCTTGCCGACTTGGACCAAGCTCTCCCGCAAGGTGCTAAGCGTAAATTGGTTGGCTCTCGCCGTAAGCGCATCGTCATTCTCGTCACAAAAGAAGCGCATTGTTTAGGCGATATTCTGATGAAAACCTACGATGGAAGCCTAGATGTTGAGATCGCCGCTGTGGTGGGGAATTACGACAAACTGCAAACTCTCACTGAACGCTTCGACATTCCTTACCACCATGTGACCCATGAAAACCTTAGCCGTGAAGAACACGAGCAGAAGATGCTAGAAGTGATCGATCAATACGATGCTGACTTTTTGGTGCTAGCTAAATACATGCGCGTATTAACGCCGACGTTTGTTGAGAAATATCACCACAAAATCATTAATATTCATCACAGCTTCTTACCTGCTTTTATTGGCGCGAAGCCATATCAACAAGCTTACGATCGCGGTGTGAAAATCATCGGTGCAACAGCACACTTCGTGACTAATGATTTAGATGAAGGGCCGATCATCAAGCAAGACGTAATTCCTGTCGACCATACATTCAATGCCCAAGATATGGCGCAAGCGGGACGCGATGTAGAGAAGAACGTATTGAGTAAGGCTTTGAATAAAGTGATCAATGACCACGTCTTTGTTTATGGGAATAAGACAGTGATCCTGTAATCCCTCCGTACTAGTTACAACGATAGTGAAACCCGTCCAACTTGGCGGGTTTCATCTTTTCAGAAGATCCCCCCTCCAATTCTAACCATCAAAGTTAAACCGATACGTTATAATTTTTCATTTCGCCACAACTATTTACTGAGAGAATGATTCCGTTTATCATTTGCCCTCCTTATAATAAACCACGTTAATATTACGGAATTAAAATGAAAAAAACGTTAGTGGCTTTTCTGATTGGGCTGACTTTACCAGCAACCACAATCGCAGATACTCTTGAGCCTGTTCAGAATGATGTATCCACTCGCATTATCGGCGGCGAACCTGCCAACACTTCCGACTGGAAATTTATTGCTTCACTGGTACGTAAAGGACAACCTACATCTATTGGTCACTTTTGTGGTGGCAGTTTCCTAGGTGGAAAATACGTATTAACTGCTGCGCACTGTGTGGAAGGTCTTAATGCGGACGATCTGGATATCGTTCTTGGTCTTTATGACAAAAACAGAGAGTCTCAAGCACAGCGCATCGCCATTAAAAATATCTATTCACATGATGAATATAACAACATAACAACGAACAATGACATCGCTCTTATTGAATTAGAACGCAATATCGATAGCGCAACTATTGACCTGGCAACGCCAGAACTTTTAGATAGCGTACGCGTAGGAGACAAGTTGCACGTGGCTGGATGGGGAAATACGTCCACGACAGACCGAATATACCCAACCGTTTTACAACAAGTAGATTTGGAATACGTAGATCGAGCTACCTGCCAAAACCTACCAGGAAACTACTCTAATGTATCAGATGACGGTATTTGCGCCGGATACTATTGGGGAGGTAAAGATAGCTGCCAAGGAGATAGCGGCGGTCCACTCATCGTTGATGATAACGGTATCAACAAATTGCTAGGCGTGGTCAGCTGGGGGGATGGATGTGCTCAACCAAACGCTTATGGTGTTTACGCCAACGTCGCTCATTTTCAACACAATGGATGGATAGATAGCCATCGCAATACTATCAGCTTCACTAAGTACCGAGATCTTCGTTTCGTTGAGCGAAAAGCGCAGCAAGAGACCTTTACTATTCGTAATGACGATACTATCCCATTCAACATCTACCAAAGCACAATATCATACGGAAGTACCATCGAGAAAAGCACTTGTACTGGTACCTTAAAGCCTTCGCAAAGCTGTCAAATTACCGTCGGCTACCAACCTAGCTATTCGGGATCAGAAACAACGATAGAGCTCTTTACCGATCATCCGAAACTGTCCAGACTCACAACAACTTTCGAGTATTCAGGTGTAGATAAAGCAAGCAGATCAGTGCGTAATGCCATTCCGCTAGCAGACGCAAATGTTTATACCGGTCAAAACGCTTGGACGGCTGAAAATGGTGAACTGCAATCAGCGGATATGGGAGCTTATCCTGGTATATCTGAGCTGGTTTTGACCGATCTTCCGAAGGGCAAACTTACCATGGATCTCAAAGTAATGTCCGATGGTTTTGATTACTTGTTCATCTTAGTTAATGGTGAAATTTACGATAGCACCAACCAACTCCTCGATTATAAAGAGATCCAGATCGATCTTTACAAAGCATCTAATACGATAACGTTTGAATACGTCCAACACCCGTTTTCAAGTGGCATTTACAGCGCGCAAGCATTTGTTCGCAACATAAATATGTCAGTCAGCACAGATAATACGGGCGATGCTGGTAACGACGTTAATAAAAAGTCTAGTTCAGGCGGCAGTTTATCTATTGGCCTACTGGTGTTAATGGCTGCAGGTTCATTCGTACGACGCAAAAAAAGGTAACGAGATGAAACATAGACTCAAGATATTCCTACTTGGTTTGGGCACTATCAGTTTAACTGCATGTTCAGCAAACGCAGGACTGCAAACAAACCAGACGTCTGAGCACCAAGCAATGATGGTAGAGACTTATAGGACAAGTGAGAGTCAAATTTCATTTATCGCCGAGTCTAATGGCTGCAGTAAGAACGATGACTTTAGCTTGAAAATAGAGCAAAAATCTTCAACGGAAGCCCTGCTCACAATCGTGAGGAACAAAGTGGATCATTGTAAACGAATGCCGTTTCCAAAGACTTTCACACTCACTCTAGATGAAGAGTTGATAGGCAAAAAACTTTCCATTACCAACCCAAAACGCAAATCACCGGCTAAATAGTAATTCGCTTACGAAAGGGAGCCTCGGCTCCCTTTTTACCTCTCGCAACTCAGCAATTCTCACCCTAGCGTTTTACGCCTGCTCAGACTCCACAATACGCTTAAGTGAATGCGGGTGCAGTTTGATACAAATGCCTTGGTACTTAAACGCCACTGTTGGGTTATTCAAGCGTTCGCCATCCCCTTTCGGGCTCGACAGTTTGATCTTCACACCCAGCTCTTCTAACTCATTAAAGCGTGCGCCAAACGCTGGATAAGTGTGTCTCAAATCAGCAAGAAACTCATCTGCGGTTTCGGCATGAGACGGAATCACAAACTCCACATGTTCCCAGCTTTCAGTTGGGTAGATTTTGCCTTCCGCAGGGTATGGCAGCTCCAGACACTCAATCTTCCAGCCACGACTTTCCAACGCTTTATCGAACTCAATAACAATAATTGGGCGACCGTTGATTTTCGCTTGTGAAATCACCTTTCCGTATTGACTCCAAGCCTCATGCGCAGCTTTTGCGGTATCAGTATCGTTAATACGCAACGCAATATGGTCAGCTTGAGCAAAGCTCAGATCCAGTTTTAACAGGGATGCAAACTCTTCAATCTTCGCCATAAATGCATCCAAATCTTGGATCATCAATTCAGGCGCTAGGCGTTTTTCAACTAGTTGAGTCGTCATTGTGGTTCTCTTTTGGGGCGATTTATCTCATTACTCTGAGCGCAATAGTAAACGCAAACCAAACCACATTTCCATTCAATCGAAAAAGTATAAATTTCCCCAATTCCTCTCTGTATGAAAAGCAATAAAGTTGTTATCATTAGCCCCATTTTTGTGAACTCCAACAGAACTCGGCACTTACTTCGCCGAGTTCTTCGTCCTTGAATTGAAGGAAACGCGTGTGAATATCCAAGCACTTATTAATGACAAAGTATCTCAGGCTCTAGAAGCCGCTGGCGCACCTGCAGGCAGTCCTGCGGCAGTACGCCAATCAGCAAAGCCACAATTTGGTGACTACCAAGCAAACGGCGTAATGGGCGTTGCTAAAAAACTGGGTACTAACCCACGAGAATTTGCACAGAAAGTACTGGATGTTCTAGACCTAGATGGTATTGCAAGCAAGACAGAAATCGCTGGTCCTGGTTTCATCAACATTTTCCTAAGCGAAGAGTTCCTAGCAAAACAAGCGGAAGCAGCACTGGCTGACTCACGTCTTGGCGTTGCAGCAGACGAAGCTCAAACTATCGTTGCTGACTACTCTGCACCAAACGTAGCTAAAGAAATGCACGTTGGTCACCTACGTTCAACCATCATCGGTGATGCGGTGGTACGTACTCTTGAGTTCCTAGGTCACAAAGTGATCCGTGCGAACCACATCGGCGACTGGGGTACTCAGTTCGGTATGCTTATCGCAAACCTTGAACGTGTACAACAAGAGTCTGGCGAAGTTTCTATGGAGCTTGCGGACCTTGAAGGCTTCTACCGCGAATCGAAAAAGCTGTACGATGAAGATGAAGACTTCGCAGTAAAGGCGCGAAACTACGTTGTGAAACTGCAAAGCGGTGACGAGTACTGTGCAGAAATGTGGAAAAAACTCGTTGATGTAACCATGATCCAAAACCAGCGCAACTACGACCGTCTAAACGTGTCACTGACTCGTGACGACGTGATGGGCGAGAGCATGTACAACGACATGCTTCCTAAGATCGTTGCAGACCTAAAAGAACAAGGTCTTGCCGTTGAAGATGATGGCGCGCAAGTTGTATTCCTAGATGAATACAAGAACAAAGATGGCGAACCAATGGGCGTTATCGTTCAAAAACGCGATGGCGGTTTCCTATACACAACAACAGACATCGCATGTGCAAAATATCGTTATGAAGAGCTAAGCGCAGACCGTGTGCTTTACTTCATCGACTCACGTCAACACCAGCACCTAATGCAAGCTTGGACAATTGTTCGTAAGGCAGGCTACGTACCTGAGTCAGTATCTCTTGAGCACCACGCGTTCGGCATGATGCTTGGTAAAGATGGTAAGCCATTCAAGACTCGTGCGGGTGGTACCGTTCGCCTTGCCGACCTTCTAGATGAAGCAGAAGTTCGTGCAGCACAACTGATCGAATCTAAAAACCCTGAGCTAGATGCGGAAGAAAAAGAGAAGATCTCTAAAACAGTTGCAATGGCAGCGGTTAAATACTCTGACTTATCTAAACACCGTACGACTGACTACGTGTTCGATTGGGACAACATGTTAGCGTTTGAAGGTAACACAGCACCATACATGCAATATGCATACACTCGCGTAGCTTCTATTTTCGCTAAAGCTGGTGTTGCTATGGACGCTCTCCAAGGCGACATCAAAATCACTGATGAGAAAGAGAAAGCACTTATTGCTAAACTTATGCAGTTCGAAGAAGCGGTTCAATCTGTCGCTCGCGAAGGCCAACCGCACATCATGTGTAGCTACCTATTCGAACTAGCAGGTCAGTTCTCTAGTTTCTACGAAGCGTGCCCTATCCTAGTTGCTGAAGACGAAGCTGTGAAACAAAGCCGTCTGAAACTAGCTGCGCTAACAGCGAAGACCATCAAGCAAGGTCTGTCTCTACTAGGTATTGATACTCTAGAGCGTATGTAATCCGCTTTTACGTAGGTAGCTTAAGTAGCACAAGCTAAATGATGACAAAGGTTGACGTGAAAGCGTCAACCTTTTGTTTTATCTGGCGTATACTGATGTCATTCAATTCAAATCGGACAACATAATGAGTTTTGAACTGCACCCTCAACTGGCAAAAGACACCACCGTTATCGGCCACTTCCCACTGTGTGTGGCGCTTCTGCATAAAGATAACGCCGTGCCATGGGTTATCTTGGTCCCTAAACGTGCAAACCTAAAAGAGCTTCACCACTTGCCAATGCAAGAACAGCAACAGTTTTTGCTAGAGTCTCAAGCGGTAAGCCAAGCACTGGAAGCAACATTCCGTCCAGACAAGCTAAACCTTGGTGCGCTAGGTAATATGGTGCCACAGCTGCACATTCACCATATTGCTCGCTTCAAAGATGACGTAGCATGGCCGGGACCGGTTTGGGGTAACACCAAAGGTGAATTCCGTACAGAAGAAGAGCAAAACGAATTGCTTGGTCGCATTAAAAATGTGCTGTCACTGAGTTCTATTTTCCAAAAAGCATAAGCACTGCTAGCGAAAATAATTCGCCTTTGAATACGGCTGAAATAGACAGAGAAAGATTAATACGTATTTGTAACAATCTTTCTCATTTTTCTGGGATTATCACTAAAATAAAACTTGTTTAGACTACCAGCTCAGTTAGAGAGGGTCATCATGAAACAAGTCTTCAACACATTCCGATACGTCAGCTGGATCGCCATTATCTGTTCTATGGCTGCTTCATTCTTGCTTTTTCTTATGGGTGCAGCAAAAACCTATTCGGCATTTGCGGTCTTCATTCTCAATCAAACACCTCCAGAAGCACTCGCACATTTAGATAAAGCAGACATCGCGATCGCTTATTTGATCAAGTCACTGGATACGTTTCTTGTCGCACTAGTTTTGTTCATCTTTGCTCACGGCATCTACACACTATTTATTTCCAACAAAGCTAAAGCGAAAACACAAGAGCAGTCGGTTTTGCATTGGATCAGAACCCCAAACATCGGCCATCTAAAAAACATTTTGGCTGAAGTCATCATCGTGATCTTGTTTGTGAAGTTCTTAGAGCTCGTGCTGATTAACTTCGACAGCTTAGATTGGACGATCTTAACATTACCTATTTCGATTTTAGTTTTAAGTCTTGGTTTAAAGTTCCTAGAGTTAGGCGCGACTAAACACTCTGAAGAACATTAATTTCGCTGTATTCACAAACAATAACCAGCAAAATAAAAGCCGCATCATTGCTGATGCGGCTTTGTCGTTTTTACGTGATAATTTTTAGGTGACTAATTTTGATAGTCGCTACATGGTGACTGTCAGAGACAAACCATCTTGTTTAGTCACTGAGTAGCGAACACGAGTCACGTCATGAGCTTTATTAGTGTCGACTAGGCGGCTAATTTTGCCCTTCTTAATCCACACGTTTAACATCGCGTCGGCGCCATCTTCACTCATCCCAAACTGTTTAGCCAGATCTGACTGGGAGACGGTTCCTTTGTCTGCAATGTATTGATAAAGCTCTTTTAAAATCATGCTACTTGCGCCTCTAATGCACCGTTTTGTTTCTTACCAACTTGTTTGAACACACGGTATGTGCCAAAGAAGATAGCTACGATCACAGCCATCCAAATACCACTTGTTACTGGGCTATCTGCGAAATGCGTCAATTGGTTGTAGAACGTCGCACATAGGTAAGCCAAGCCCATTGTCCAAACCGCGATAAAGCGTGCGAACTTATGACCAAACTCACGTACGTAAGCACCCATCGCCGCCACACAAGGAGTGTACAGTAGGATAAAGATTAGGTAAGCAAATGCGGCATTGCCAGAAGCAAACTGCGATTTAATGTTACCGAAGATAGAAGCATCGACTTCTTGTTCTTCGGCAACGGCATTTGAGTCAGTTAAGTCACCCACTTCAATACCTAGTGGATCTGAGTAGCTCAAACCGGCTAAGTTTTCAGGGATACTCATTACTGCCTCTTCTAGGCTGCCCATTAGATCAAATTCTGCGTCTTCACCGTCACTTGGCGTCGTGTATAGACTGTTAAGCGTACCAACTACCGCCTCTTTTGCGAAGATACCAGTAATGATACCTACCGTCGCTGGCCAGTTATCTTCTTGAACACCGATTGGCGCGAATACTGGAGTTACAACTTGCGCAGCTTTAGAAAGCACCGAGTTTTCGCTGTCTTCATTACCAAAACTGCCATCAGTACCCAATGAGTTGAAGAAACTCAGAATAGCAACAACGATAACGATGGTTTTACCTGCACCAAGTACAAAGCGCTTTAGCTTTTGCCAAGTTTTGATCACCACGTTTTGTAGCGTCGGAAGCTCGTAATCTGGCATTTCCATCACTAGGCTATCGCTGCTACCTGGGTAAAGCGTGTGCTTAAGGAAAAGACCTGTGAAGATCGCTGCCACAATACCAAGTAGGTAAAGTGCGAATACAATGTTCTGGCCAGAACCTGGGAAGAATGCCGCAGCGAATAGCGCGTATACAGGCAGACGAGCACCACATGACATAAATGGCGCCATAGATGCAGCCAGTTTACGCTCACGTTCTTGGTCTAGAGTACGAGTTGCCATGATTGACGGAACGTTACAGCCAAAACCAAGAACCAACGGTACAAATGCTTTGCCCGGTAGGCCGATCTTCTGCATCACTTTATCTAGTACGAATGCTGCACGAGCCATGTAACCTGAGCTCTCAAGTACCGCTAGGAACAGGTACAAACACGCGATAACCGGAATGAAGGTTGCAACCGTCTGGATACCACCACCGATACCATCAGCAAGAACCGTCACTAACCACACAGGCAAATGACCGTCTAACAAGTGATGCCCACCATCAACCAACAATGCGCCCACACCAATGTCAAAAAAGTCGATAAATGCACTACCGATGTTAATCGAGAACATAAACATCAGGTACATAACAACAAAGAAGAAAGGAATTCCAATCCACTTGTTCAAAATAAACTGGTCGAGTCTTTCAGTCACACTACGACTTAACTTGCCTTCGCTTCGGCGAACTTTTTTACACTGTTCATGCAGATGCGTGTACTTAGTATCCGCGACATGCAAATCGATATCCAAATCTAACGTCGTAATGACTTCCAAGACTTTGCTTCTATCAATATCAGAAAGACTATTGAGCACCATTGTGTCTTTTTCAAGCGCACGAATCGCTAGTGCACGATGAGCGACGGTTTGGTCGTTAAAAAGTGCGGAAACCGTTTGAATTGCCGACTCCATCTTCTCACCATAATGCAAAGACAATTCTTTAAGTGGCACTCCTTGAACGATGGATTTATGGAGCTTTTCTTTAAACTCTGCCACTTGAGTTTTATTGGTTGCAGATAAACTGACAACCGGACAACCTAACGTTTTCTCAAGCTCTGCAACGTTAATCATCTGACGTTCACGCTTTAGCGCATCCATCTTGTTGAGGACAACAATCATAGGGCGACCAAGTTCGCGAAGTTGCAGCGTCATGTATAAGCTGCGCTCTAAACTTGTAGCATCCACCACGTTAATAATGAGATCAGCAGGATGAGTTAGAACCGCACGCGATGCGATGGATTCATCAATACTATTACTATCATTACCACTGTCTAATGAGTAAATACCCGGAAGGTCAGTGAGCAAAAACTCATCCCCAGCATGCTTGAATTGTCCCGTTTTCTTTTCAACCGTGACGCCTGCCCAGTTACCAACTTGCTGTTTTGCGCCAGTTAAACCATTAAATAGCGTCGTTTTACCACTATTAGGGTTACCTACGGTTAGCACTTGATATTGCATTACACTCGCTCCACTTCAATTTTCTGAGCAATTGTTTCTCGCAATGCGACAGACACACCACGGACTTCGACTTGTAAAGGATCGCCCATTGGCGCACGTCGAATCACTTTGACTTCTGTATTGGGAAGCAGCCCCATTACCATGAGTTTCTTTCTGATATCTGATGAAAGACCATCTAACAACCGAATCGTCACCGTATCGCCAGGATTAATCTCTGATAACTTCATAGTGGCCCTTAAGAGTATTGCTAATGAGAAATATTATTATTTAATAAGTTTAGGTTGCCAATATTACTCCCCTATCCCCCTTCAATCCTTGTGTGAAATCAAAGATTCCGTAAATGTTTTCACGCTTTCAAACGTTAACTTCGTAAATTTCCTCTCGTTATTTACGTCAAAATTAACAATTAAAAATGACACCTAACGAAACAAAAATGTCACAAACCAAGACAGAAAACAAAAATTCAAATTAAAACAATGGGTTAAGTAAAAAGCCAAACGTTGTCGCTTTTCTCATATAAATATGGCGTTATTTTTATAAGAAAAATAAGTAACCTCTCGTATAGTTACTCCATCGAGAGGGCCACCTCTCTAATAAATTCCAGAGGTGGCATGGCAACATGTCACTCCGGCAGCAAGCGAAGGTGTCCTTGACACCCGTGGTATAGTCCCCCCGGCTATACCACGATATTTTTTTTCACCTCTTTCAAAACTTCTTTACCTTATCCATCTTTTCAACACAGTTTTCGTTTTCACGAATGTCACATGCCATCATTCACCCAAATGAACAACGCTCTTTTGATACAGCAATGCAACTGTCATTTATTTGTTGCAACTATCAGTAAATCATTCTCTTGAAGCCATTTATGCTTATTGCTATGAACATCGCGACTAACAGATAGAACGTGATCGTGCTTACGTGTTGAGAATGGATTTGTAGGCTAGATGTGATGAAGAAACAATGAAACTTACTGCGTTAGCAACTGCAGCAATAATAGAGCACTGTATGCAGCTCCCCAGCATCTTAACTATTAACTAGGGAGCGTATAATGAAGGTTTTCTAGTTAATTTCTTGGCTTTCTTGAGTCAAAGCAAACTTGGAAGGGGGCAAACCAAAATGCAGCTTAAACTTTTGGCTAAAGTAAGATGGATCATTAAAGCCACAGTTAAAGGCGACTTCACTGATTTTCTCACCCGCCAATAACTGTTCACACGCCGTTTCTAAACGAACCTCTGTGACATAGTCTTTTAACGTTCTTGACGAGGCAGATTTAAAACGTCTCTGCAAAGAGCGTTCAGACATATACAGCATTTTAGCGGCTGACGCAGTGCCAAATTCAGGATCATGGTAATGCTCTGCCACTAATTGATAGACTTTTTGCAACCACTCTTTCTCTGGTGTGACTTGATCTTCTGCAATAGTTACAGGATTGAGTTCTTGCTGCGGTTCATCCAGATAACTACTTTCCTTCGCAGATGGCCATGTAATCTCGACTTTGTTTTGAGCATCAGAAGAGAAGACAGCCAAATAACCACCACTCGTTGTCACTAGTTGGGCAAGGTGGTCAATACTCAACTCAGAGTGATTTAAGTTAGATGGAAGCCCAGTCGCGACTTTATTAGGTAATTGCGTCCCGTAATCAAGAAAGCTCAATGACACAATATCATGCCCCTTTTCTAGCATAATTCTAACCGTTTGACCCCGGAAAGAGCGCTTGATGATATTGGCAAAAATGCTATTGAAAATAACATCAAGATTAAAGCTTTCCAGAGCAACCCGGCTCTGCTTACTCTCATCTTCTAGCTCTACCAAAATACCCGCTTTTGCAAAGTCATCTTGCCATACATCAACCACTGACTGAGTTATCTGACTCAAGTTGTAGTTCTGGCTCCCACCACTTACATCACTTGGAACACTTTTGAGTTCATTTAACTGCCAATTCGTTTTAGCCAAATGATCCTCTGTCGCAGTATCCAGAGGCATAGGTAGTTTCGCCACAATAAAGTCGACGCTTGATTTTATGGATAGAGCTACATGGTCTACGAGTAGGTTTCTAACTTGAATCTGTTTACGTAATTGCTGGTTGCTCGTAAGCAACACTCTACTTTGATGTCTTAACTGATTCGTTTTGAGGGTCACTTGAGCTGCTAGATCACGGTTAGCCTGTACAACGTAGCGCGAGCGCCAGAATACGAGTACTGCAACGACCGCAATACTAGCTACGACAAAGCCTAAAATAGCAAATCGCGATAGATACCAAGGATGAAGGACGATAAAGTGAGATTCTAAACCAACGACTCCAGCGGCAACTTGAGACTCATTACTGACCTGCAAGTGATATTCACCGGAACTAAGGTGCTCGAGTGTCAGTTGGCCCCCCTCTAACGTTTGCCATGGGTCATCGTTGTTCAATCGATAGTACAAGTTTTGACTGTCTGGTTTTGGCATCACACCGAATAAAAAACTCAGCGAAGATCCATATGGCAGTGTGAGCCCATTCAGATCGGCACTACCAACTTGCAGAACTTCATTTTCAAGCACAACTTGGCTAACAATAAACTTAGACTCTGGGGGATTAGATACAAGCAGCTTGGATGCTTCTGCTTTTACGAGTCCGTACTTCGACCCCAGAACAAGCTCTCGCTCACCAATTTCTGTCTGCTGTATAACGCTACAAATACCAGGGAGGAACTCATTGTTCATTAAGCCTGATGACGATGAGTAATGTTTCACTAACTCACCCGAAAGGTGGTAATAGCCTAAACCGACAGAGGAAGCTAACCATACACCTTGCCTGTCTCTGATCAAGCAAGCAGGTCTGGCGTTGGGCTCACTCATTTCAACAACACGTTTTTCATCGCTTCGTGTATCAGTTTTAAACACACCATAAGATGAAGCAAACCACTGGCTGCCATCAACCGCCGTGGTCATGTCTAATGATTCACCAAACTTTTCTGAAAAACGGATAAACTGGATGTTGTCATTACTGTATTGGTATACGCCATGATCGGTGCCTATTAATAGGGCGTCTTCAGTATCATATAGGCGCGTAACCTTAGCAGGCAAATACTGACTTACCAGCCACTCACTTCCAAAGTTTCGTACGCTTTGTGCAGCAGTATCAACATTGTAAAGATGGTATCCGCTTGATACCCAAAGACGGTCATCACCATCAACGGTCACATGCTCTACGGCATGTCCGGCCATAACCTGTAAATAAGGAAATGTAATCTTGTTGAGACCATTTAGCTCAAATATTTCCAGCCCTTTTGAGGTTGCAAGCCAAAGCATGCCGTTTTGAAACGCAAATTCATTGATCTGCGACTCCAACTCTAAGACTTGGTTAATCCCACTCTTTCCTGAACGATAAATCTTTCGGTCATCAGCAAACCAAAGCGCACCATCAGGACCTTCAATAGTTTGCCGAATTCGTCCTGATAGGGTGTGTGAGTCATAACTACTAAAGGTCACTCGTTCAAATTTTTTACTAAATAGCGAGTAATAACGAATACCTTGGTTAGTCGCAATCCACATCCCTCCCATATTGTCACTCAACAACGAATAAATCTTCGTGTTATCTAACTCTAACTCAAGAAAACTTGCAGGCGCGACTTCGGTGACCTCACCTGAAAAAAATGAGTACAAATAAAGGCCATGCTCTGTCCCCACCCAATACTCTTGATTTGTCTCTGCGAATGTCAAAACATGTGAGCCGCCAATTCTAATCACTTCTTTATCAGGCTGGTAAATGTTGAAAATTAAAGCGCCACGCAATGTACCTATCAAAATTTCTCTTCGCGTGTGTGAATAATAGACTTTCTCAATGTAGTTTTGACCTGAGGCAGCGACATGGTCAAACTTATCACCTTCAGAAAGATAGAAGCCGGAAGTCGTTGCTAGTGCCCACTTCGTTTCAACTAGCACCGCATCATTAATGTAAACGTAGCTATTATTACTATGTTGATAGAGCTGCAATAGAGAGAAAGAGTTTAACTCGCTAGTGTCGATATTGTAGGTATAGAAATGCGCGCCATCACTCACCCAAATATAGTTCTTTGAAGACCCTATTTTTCTTATTTGTGAGCCTGGATTTAAACTAAAGACTAAACGTCGCTCCTGATTTGGATAAGTTCGATAGACCTCATTTTCAATAAAGGTCCAAAAAGCACCTTTATGATAGGCCAACTGCTTGGCCGACGTTTGTAGGAAGCTACCTGATTTAGGCAATATAGTTTGACCATCGTAAAACAGGACTCTCCCGTGTACGTCATGAATCCACAAACCGCCCTTTTCACCCAAGAACAACTTTTTAGCCGCGATAAAAGTACCCTTTGCCTGAGTTGGCAAAGGGTAAAAGATTGCATTTGCATTATGAAGCGCAAATGCTTGGTAGGATAAGACGAAGCCCAACAGAGCAAGGGCTAATTGGCGTAGCAAGACGAAAACCTTTTGTATCAATTTGTGCTCTGAAAGTGACCGTTCATCGTTTGTAAAACATGGATTGATACGGTTATTTTGAGCTGATAATTATTGGTAATGATATCTCAATTACTTTCTGAGAAAAGGCTCGCCTTACCAAAGGTTGTAATTCTTACTACTGGATCACGTTAAAAAGACTACTCCTACATTACGACAGCACTTAATCTGACTTTTTGTTCAAGCATTGCTCAAAACTATTCGCCATATTGTTGAGAAAAGTAAAGTAACTGCCAGGTTTTGCTTCAATTGTACTCCCTAACGGGTCAAGCTCGCCTTTAGCGACATCACTGCCTCTCATTACGCTCTGAACGACAGCCGGGGTAAACTGAGGTTCAGAAAATACACAAGCCACATCTCCACCACTTAGCTTTTGACGAATTTGAATTAAGGTCTTCGCTCCTGGCTTGCGTTCTGGGCTCACAGTAAAATGCCCCATTTGATTTAGTTCATAACGATCTTCGAAATAACCGTAAGCATCATGGAATACAAAGTAACCTTTGTTTTTTACTGGTGCCAGCTTCTGCTTTATCTGTTGGTCAGTGTCTTTTAGCTCGAGTTCAAACTTTTTGAGGTTCGCTTGATATTGAGCTGCATTTTCCGGATCAAGTGATACAAGTTGATTCACAACAGCCTTGGCCACTTGTTGTGCTTGGCTTACACCTAGCCAAAAGTGCGGATCATGTGAGCCATGATCGTGCCCATCATGGTCATGGTTGTGCTCACTATCAAATTCACGCAATTCTAGATTTGGAATTTGACTAATAGTCAAAGTATTCGATCTATCCGAAACAACTTTCTCTAGAAACGGTTCAAGATCATGTCCGTACCAGATAACCAAATCAGCCGAAGCGACCTTTTTAACATCCGATGGACGCAAAGCATAGTCATGGGGTGATGTGTTAGACTGCAATAGCACGTCTGGTGAAGTTACTCCTTGAGTAAGCTCTGTTACTAACAACTGAATAGGTTTGATACTCGTCAGTACCGTTACCGCCTGTGCTGGCAGTGTTAACATTGCTGAGGCAGCAAGAATTAATGCTCTTTTCATAGTTTTACTTGGGATATGGCGTGGAAAGTGAGATAATGTTACATTATAACATTATTGATTTGCAAATGAGTTTCATTCATGTCTTCCTTAGTCCATCTTGAGCAGTTATGCGTCGAGTTCGATGGCCGCAGAGTTCTCGATAACATTAGTATGGAATTAGAAAAGGGCAAAATAACTACCCTAATTGGTCCCAATGGAGCGGGAAAATCAACGTTAGTCAAAGTTATCTTAGGTCTTCAAAAGCCGACTAGCGGCAAGTTGAACCGACAAAGAAAACTGAAAATTGGTTACGTTCCTCAAAAGTTGAAGCTCAATGACTCCCTTCCATTGAATGTAAACCGCTTCCTAAATTTAGCAGGAAAATACAGTAAGCAGGAGTGCATTGATGCATTAAGGCTTGTTGGCGCTGAACATTTACTTAATAGTAATATGCATCGCTTATCCGGTGGTGAAAACCAACGAGTGTTACTGGCGCGCGCTCTGCTTCAGCGTCCTCAGCTGTTGGTATTAGACGAACCAGCTCAGGGTGTGGATATCCAAGGTCAAATCGATCTCTATGACTTAATTGAGAGCATTCGTCACCGCTTTGATTGTGGCGTATTTATGGTGTCGCATGACTTACATTTAGTGATGGCGAAAACGGACGATGTTATTTGTCTGCATCACCATGTTTGCTGCTCAGGTTCACCTGCCACTATTACTCAGCACCCTTCTTACATCGCACTATTTGGCAATGCTGCGAGAGAGTCTCTCGCGTTTTATCATCACGACCATGAGCACCATCATCACGATTTATCCGGAACGCCAGTAAACGGTGATGCGACATCATGCTCCCACCATAAACACGGACATCACCATCATGATTGAGTTTCTCCTACCTTCTATTCTTGCTGGTATTGGTATTGCGATCATTGCCGGTCCACTTGGGTCATTTGTCGTTTGGCGTAAAATGGCTTACTTCGGAGATACCCTAGCTCATGCATCGTTAATGGGCCTAGCGCTGGGCTTCTTGCTCAACGTAAATCTCTACCTTGCGCTACTCGTCTGCTGTTTAGCTCTGGCCGTTTTGCTTGTCACTCTGCAAAAGCAACAACTTGTGGCTACAGACACGTTGTTAGGTATCTTGGCACACAGTGCACTCTCTATCGGTTTAGTATCGGTTAGCTTTTTGGAAAACGTGCGCGTCGATTTAATGAGCTACCTATTTGGGGACTTACTTGCCGTCTCTCCACAAGATCTGATGTTTATTTACGCAGGTGTTGTTGCGGTGAGTGCGTGTTTGTACGTCTTCTGGCGCCCACTGCTTTCTAGCACTGTTAGTGAAGAACTTGCCGCTGTTGAGGGCGTGAATACAGACTTAGTTCGATTGGTGTTAATGCTAATGGTGGGTGTAGTAATCGCAGTAGGTATGAAGTTCGTTGGCGCGTTGATCATGACTTCGCTCCTAATTATCCCAGCAGCAACAGCACGTAAAGTCTCTTCATCACCAGAGCAAATGGCATTGTTCGCATCTATTATTGGCTCAGTGGCAGTACTGATGGGGCTTAGCCTATCATGGCACTTCGATACACCGGCCGGCCCTTCTGTAGTGATCAGCGCAACATCCTTATTTATGCTGAGCCAGCTGATTAAAAGCAAAGCATAATCGCATTGAGCATTAAACGCGAAAGACCTTGCTAACAACAAACATAAACCCACGGAAACGGAAAAAGAAAAGCCTGCGAAGTCGCAGGCTTTTTAATACTTATTAAGTAGTGTGGTCGATTACCAACCCGTCACTTCACGTAGACCTTGGCCAATCTCTGCTAGAGATTTCACAGTTTTAACGCCAGCCGCTTCTAGTGCAGCGAACTTGTCTTCAGCAGTACCTTTACCACCAGAGATAATCGCACCAGCATGGCCCATACGCTTACCAGGAGGCGCAGTTACACCAGCAATGTAAGAAACCACTGGCTTCGTTACATTTTCTTTAATGTATGCTGCTGCTTCTTCTTCTGCAGTACCACCGATCTCACCGATCATAACGATCGCTTCTGTCTCAGGGTCTTCTTGGAACAGTTTTAGGATATCAATGAAGTTTGAACCCGGGATTGGGTCACCACCGATACCAACACAAGTAGACTGGCCGAAACCTTCGTCAGTGGTTTGTTTAACTGCTTCGTAAGTTAGAGTACCGCTACGAGATACAATACCTACTTTGCCTTTCTTGTGGATGTGACCAGGCATGATACCGATCTTACACTCATCAGGAGTGATAACGCCCGGACAGTTAGGACCAATCATGCGAACGCCAGTTTCTTCTAGCTTCACTTTCACGTCGATCATATCTGTAGTAGGGATACCTTCAGTAATCGTTACGATTAGCTCGATACCCGCGTCAATCGCTTCTAGGATTGCATCTTTACAGAAAGGAGCTGGTACGTAGATGACTGTCGCTGTTGCACCAGTCGCTTCTACTGCTTCGCGAACTGTGTTGAATACAGGAAGACCTAGGTGAGTTTGGCCGCCTTTACCTGGAGACACACCACCAACCATTTGCGTACCGTATGCGATAGCTTGCTCTGAGTGGAAAGTACCTTGACCACCAGTGAACCCCTGACAGATTACTTTAGTGTCTTTGTTAATTAATACAGACATTATTTAGCCTCCGCAGCAGCAACAACTTTCTGAGCAGCATCAGTTAGCGACTCAGCAGCAATGATATCAACATCAGAATTAGCAAGAACTTCGCGACCTAGGTCAGCGTTAGTACCTTCAAGACGAACAACAACAGGTACGCTTACGCCTACCTCTTTAACCGCACCGATAATACCTTCTGCGATCATGTCACAACGTACAATACCACCAAAGATGTTAACAAGTACCGCTTTCACATTGTCATCAGATAGGATGATCTTGAATGCTTCAGCAACACGCTCTTTCGTCGCGCCGCCACCTACATCTAAGAAGTTAGCTGGTTTGCCGCCGTGTAGGTTTACGATATCCATCGTACCCATTGCTAGGCCTGCACCGTTAACCATACAGCCAACGTTACCGTCTAGTGCTACGTAGTTCAGCTCCCACTGAGCTGCGTGTGCTTCACGCTCATCTTCTTGTGAAGGATCGTGCATTTCACGAAGCTTAGGCTGACGATACAGTGCGTTTGAGTCGATGTTGATCTTACCGTCAAGACATAGCAAGTTGCCTTCGCCAGTAATCACAAGTGGGTTGATCTCTAGCAGAGCAAGATCGTACTGAGAGAACATAGTGCCAAGACCCATAAAGATCTTAACGAATTGTTTGATTTGGTCGCCTTCAAGACCAAGTTTGAACGCTAGCTCACGACCTTGGTAAGCTTGTGGACCTACTAGTGGGTCAATTGCTGCTTTGTGGATGAGTTCTGGCGTTTCTTCCGCAACTTTTTCAATTTCCACACCACCTTCGGTAGAAGCCATGAAAACGATCTTACGGCTAGCACGGTCAACTACCGCACCTAGGTATAGTTCGTTCGCAATATTTGAAGCATCTTCAACAAGGATTTTTGTTACTGGCTGACCGTTAGCGTCAGTTTGGTAAGTCACTAGGTTTTTACCTAACCACTTCTGTGCAAACTCTTTAACGCCTTCTTTTGTATCGTGTAGCTCTACGCCACCCGCTTTACCACGGCCACCAGCGTGAACCTGACATTTAACTACTTTCTTGGCTGTACTAATACGGCCTGCGGCTTCAAAAGCTTCTTGTGGTGTATCACACGCGTAGCCTTCTGGCACAGGCAAACCGAATTCTGCAAACAGCTGTTTGGCTTGGTATTCATGCAAATTCATTTCGATATTCCGTTTGTTTTTCCCTTAAGGGATTTATTATTTCCATAACGCTGCAGTCTTGGCTGCTTGTACGTCTGTAGGGTCTTCTCAAATCAATCCTTCATCATGAGTTCTCATACTGAAGGATTCAAATGAAGGCCAAACGTTGAGCTAGTCTAGCCATTGAAATTTTTAACGTCTAGCTACCTACGATAACTAGACGTTTTAGCGATATTAAACGTCTAATAGGAGACGTGCTGGGTCCTCTAGTAACTCTTTAATCGTTACTAGGAAGCCAACTGATTCACGACCATCAATTAGGCGGTGATCGTAAGATAACGCTAGGTACATCATCGGCAAGATTTCAACTTTGCCATCCACTGCCATCGGACGCTCTTGGATCTTATGCATACCAAGAATCGCTGATTGAGGTGGGTTGATGATTGGTGTAGACATTAGTGAACCGAACACACCACCGTTTGTGATAGTGAAGTTACCGCCCATTAGCTCGTCTACCGTTAGCTTGCCATCACGACCTTTAATAGCCAGCTCTTTGATGCCTTTTTCAACATCAGCGAAACCAAGCTTGTCACAGTCTTTTAGGACAGGTGTAACTAGACCACGTGGAGTTGATACCGCCATGCTAATGTCGAAGTAGTTGTGGTAAACAATGTCATCGCCATCAATCGAAGCATTTACTTCTGGGTAACGCTTAAGCGCTTCTGTTACTGCTTTCACGTAGAAAGACATGAAGCCCAAACGAATACCGTGACGCTCTTCGAACTGATCTTTGTACTGCTTACGAAGGTCCATGATTGGTTTCATGTTCACTTCGTTAAACGTCGTTAGCATTGCCGTGTTGTTCTTCGCTTCTAGCAGACGGTTAGCGACTGTCTTACGAAGGCGAGTCATTGGAACACGCTTCTGACTGCGAGCCGCTGCCGGCACGTCAACCACTGCTGGCGAGTCTTCTTTTGACGCAGATTTAGCGTTCGCAAGATGCGCTTCAATATCTTCACGCGTAATACGACCACCAACACCAGTGCCTTTCACTTGGCTTGCTTCTAAGCCATGTTCAGCCAACAAACGGCGCACTGCTGGGCTTAATGCGTCATTACTTTCTTCGCTAAGCGCAGCTTTGTGACGCTTATCAGGAGATGCTTCAGTACCTTCTGTTTTGTCTGCAGTTGGTTCACCTGCAACTGCGCCTGGCTTCAATTTAGCAATGATTTGTTTAGAAAGTACTGTCGCACCTTCTGCTTCAACAATAGCTTCTAAAACACCAGCTTCCGGAGCTGGAACTTCTAGCACAACTTTGTCTGTTTCGATGTCAACCAAAACCTCGTCACGCTCTACTGCGTCGCCTGGTTGTTTGTGCCATGTCGCTACGGTTGCATCAGCAACTGATTCAGGTAAATCTGGAACCAGAATTTCAATTGTCATATCTGTTTCTTCCTTTAACTTCTAATTCTTAATTCGAAGTTTTTGAGTTCACGTTCAGAGCGTCTTCAACCAACGCTTTTTGTTGTTTCAAGTGCACCGACATGTAGCCAACTGCTGGCGAAGCAGAAGCTGGGCGACCTGCGTATTTAAGATTTGCACCTGCAGGAATAGCGGCACGGAAGTTATGTTGGCTACAGTACCAAGCACCTTGGTTCTGAGGTTCTTCCTGACACCACACGAAGTCTTCAACGTTAGTGTATTGAGCAATTGCTGCTTGTACTTCTTCCATTGGGAATGGGTAAAGCTGTTCAATACGCACGATAGCAACATCGTCTTGCTCGTTGTTACGGCGCTGCTCTAGTAGGTCAAAGTAAACCTTACCAGCACAGAACACGACACGTTTCACTTTGCTTGGTTCTAAATCATCTACTTCTGGAATTGCAGATTGGAATGTACCATCCGCCAAGTCTTCAATCGTTGAAGTACATAGAGGGTGGCGCAGCAAAGATTTCGGCGACATAACAATGAGAGGTCGACGCATTGGGCGTACAACCTGACGACGAATCATGTGGTACACCTGAGCCGGTGTTGAAGGAACCACAACCTGCATATTTTGCTCAGCACAAAGCTGAAGGTAACGCTCTAAACGTGCAGATGAGTGCTCAGGGCCTTGACCTTCATAACCATGAGGTAGAAGCATAGTAAGACCGCACAAACGCGCCCACTTTTGCTCGCCTGACGAGATAAACTGGTCGATAACAACTTGTGCACCGTTGGCAAAATCACCAAACTGTGCTTCCCAGATAGTTAAACCACCTGGTTCGGCTGTTGCGTAACCGTATTCAAACGCCAACACAGCTTCTTCTGACAATACTGAGTCAAAGACTTGGAATGGCCCTTGGTTGTCATGAATATTCGCTAATGGAATGTAAGTGCTTGCATCGGTTTGGTTATGAAGAACCGAGTGACGGTGGAAGAAAGTACCACGACCCGAGTCCTGACCAGAAAGACGAATACGCTTGCCATCGTCAACCAATGTAGCATACGCCAATGTTTCAGCCATACCCCAGTCAATGGCTTTTTCACCGGTCATCATTGCTAGACGATCGTTGTATAGCTTATTAACACGGCTTTGCAGTTTATGGCTTTCTGGGTACTGACACAGACGATTGCCTAGCTCAATAAGGCGTGTCTTGTCGTATTTTGAATCCCACTCCATATCCCATTCGTGCCCTAAGTAAGGGGACCAGTCTACAGAGTGCAACGCCATTGGACGCCATTCTTTAACAACCACTTCACCGCGATCTAATGCATCGCGATACTCATTGACTAACTGAGTCGCTGTCTCGATATCTGATTCATTTTTATCGATCAGAACATCTGCATACAATTTGCGTGGTGTAGGATGCTTTTTGATTTTCTGGTACATCAAAGGCTGAGTCGCATTTGGCTCATCCGCCTCATTGTGGCCGTGGCGACGGTAACATACAAGATCGATCACGACATCGCGCTTGAACTCGTTACGGTAATCCAATGCAATGCGAGTAACAAAAGCAACTGCTTCTGGGTCATCTGCATTTACATGGAAAATTGGCGCCTGCACCATCTTCGCGATATCGGTACAGTACATCGTAGAACGCGTGTCACGAGGATTAGACGTCGTAAAGCCTACTTGGTTGTTGATGACGATACGTACCGTACCACCAACTTGGAACCCACGAGCAAGAGACATGTTGAACGTTTCGGCAACCACACCCTGACCAGCGATTGCAGAATCACCGTGGATGGTGATAGGAAGCACTTTGCTACCTTGATTATCACCCAAGCGATCTTGACGTGCTCGAACTGAGCCCATGACTACTGGGTTTACGATTTCTAGGTGCGACGGGTTAAATGCAAGTGCTAAGTGAACATCACCGCCAGGAGTCGCAAAATCAGCAGAGAAACCTTGGTGATATTTCACATCACCCGTACCCCAAGTTTCGTCGTGTTTACCGGCGAACTCATCAAACAGGTCTTGAGGTTTCTTACCAAGTACGTTCACCAGCATGTTCAAACGACCGCGGTGAGCCATACCGATAACCACTTCACGCATTCCACTTGTACCCGCATGACGGATCAACTCTTTCGTCATCGGAATCAGCGCATCACCACCTTCTAAAGAGAAACGTTTTGCACCTGGGAATTTCGCCCCGAGGTAACGCTCCAAACCTTCAGCGGCTGTTAGCTCTTCTAGGAATGTGCGCTTCTCATCTTTGTTGAATGATGGCTGGCCTACGACAGACTCAAGGCGTTGCTGAATCCAACGCTTTTGCTCTGTGTCAGTCATGTGCATGTATTCAGCACCGATGGAACCGCAATAAGTTTTGTTGAGGGCTTCATAGATATCTTTCAACTTCATGGTTTCTTGCCCAACAGCAAAAGAACCTACGTTGAAAGTTTCTTCGAAGTCATCTTCGGTAAGATTATGAAAAGCAGGGTCTAACTCCGCCACTGTTGGGCGTTGCCATAGACCTAGTGGGTCTAATTCTGCAGCTTCATGCCCGCGGAAACGGTATGCGTTGATTAGCTGTAGAACTTTTACTTGTTTTGCATCGACATCTGGGTCACTAACTTGGACATTGTAATGCTTTGTTTCTCTAGCGAGTCGTCGGAAGTAGTCACGGACACGTGAATGTGGTTGTTCTGCCACTTCTTCTGATGGCTTAGGCAAGCCTTCAAAAACACGTTTCCACTCCTCACTTACCAGATCGGGATCACTTAGATACAGTTCGTAGAGGTCCTCTACATACGTTGCATTGGCGCCAGCCAAGTGTGAAGACTCGAGCCATGCCTTCATCACGCCGTTGTGCATATTTTCCCTTAACCAGTAGTTTTCACGTTTGCTTCGGTCTTTGCCGAGCTATAAGAGCCGACTAAAAATACGGTCGGCAATTTTTGTATTCTTTACTCGAATATTACTGAAGCAGTGAAGCGGTCATATCGGGTGATCCGCAACACTGCGACATTCCTAAGAGCGAGTAAATTAAACCGAACGATTAACCAACATCGACTTAATGTGACCGATGGCTTTCGTCGGATTTAATCCCTTAGGACAAACACTTACACAATTCATGATGCCATGGCAACGAAAAACGCTAAATGCATCATCAAGATCAGACAAACGTTCATCTGTTGCCGTATCGCGGCTATCAATTAGCCAACGGTACGCTGCGAGAAGACCAGCTGGGCCGATGAATTTATCAGGGTTCCACCAGAATGATGGGCAAGACGTTGTACAACATGCACACATGATACATTCGTACAATCCATCTAAATGCGCACGATCATCAGGCGATTGTAGGTTCTCACGTGATGGTGGTAATGCACCATCATCAATCAAGAATGGTTTAACTTTCGCATAGTTATCATAGAACTGCGTCATGTCAACGATAAGATCGCGCACGACAGGTAACCCTGGTAGTGGACGAATAACTATCTTATCGCCTTGTAGAGCAGATAACGGTGTGATACACGCTAGGCCGTTTTTACCATTCATATTCAAACCATCAGAACCACATACCCCTTCACGGCATGAGCGACGGAACGCGATGCTTGGATCTTGCTCTTTTAGCAGAATCAATGCATCAAGCACCATCATGTCTGAGCCTTCGTCTACCTCAAGGGTATACTCTTTCATGTAAGGCTTGGTATCCACATCCGGATTGTAACGGTATAAAGAGAAGTTTAATTTCATAGTCGTATCCTCCCTTTAGTATGTACGTACTTTCGGCGGGAAAGCTTCACGATGCGTTGGCGTCATGTTCACATCACGCTTAGTCATCGCTTCTGTTTCCGGATTGTAGATAGAGTGGCATAGCCAGTTCTCATCATCACGCTCAGGGAAATCGAAACGAGCATGTGCGCCACGACTCTCTGTACGGTAGTTTGCTGCAACGGCAGTTGAAAACGCGGTTTCCATCAGGTTATCAAGTTCTAGACACTCAATACGCTGCGTGTTGAACTCTGAAGACTTGTCCGCTAGATGCGCATCTTTCAAACGTTCGCGAATCACTTTCAACTCTTCTAGACCGGTTGCCATCGCATCGCCTTCACGGAATACCGAGAAGCTGTTTTGCATGCATGCTTGTAGGTCTTTACGAATCTGAACTGGATCTTCACCACCAGTGCTGTTTTCCCAACGCATAGTACGCGATAGAGACGCTTCAATATCAGATTCTGTTGCAGGACGAGCTTCTGCTTGCGCTGCTAGCGTTTCGCCAAGGTGCAAGCCAGTAGCACGACCAAATACGACCAAGTCTAGTAATGAGTTGCCGCCCAGACGGTTAGCTCCGTGTACCGATACAGAAGCAATCTCACCACATGCGTAAAGGCCTTGTACTTCCATCTCGCTACCGTCGGCCTTCTGCTTAATTGCTTGGCCAGAGACTTGAGTAGGTACACCACCCATCATGTAGTGACAAGTTGGAATTACTGGAATTGGCTCTTTCACAGGGTCAACGTGTGCAAATGTACGAGACAGTTCACAGATACCTGGTAGACGTGATTCAAGTACTTCTTTACCAAGGTGATCAAGTTTCAACTTGATATGTGGACCCCAAGGACCATCACAGCCGCGGCCTTCACGGATTTCAATCATCATTGAACGAGCAACCACGTCACGACCAGCGAGGTCTTTCGCGTTTGGTGCGTAGCGCTCCATGAAGCGTTCACCATCTTTATTTAGAAGGTAACCACCTTCACCACGACAACCTTCCGTCACTAGAACACCCGCGCCAGCAATACCTGTTGGGTGGAACTGCCACATTTCCATGTCTTGCATTGGAACGCCTGCGCGAAGTGCCATACCAACGCCATCACCCGTGTTGATGTGCGCGTTAGTGGTCGATGCGTAAATACGACCTGCACCACCTGTAGCTAGAATGGTTGCTTTCGATTTGAAGTAACAGATTTCACCCGTTTCCATACAAATCGCAGTACAACCCATGATTGCGCCGTCTTGGTTTTTCACAAGATCCAAAGCGTACCACTCCGAGAAGATGGTTGTTTTGTGTTTTACGTTTTGCTGGTAAAGCGTGTGAAGAAGTGCGTGGCCAGTACGGTCTGCAGCTGCGGCTGTACGAGCAGCTTGCTCACCACCAAACTCTTTAGATTGACCACCGAATGGACGTTGGTAGATGGTACCGTTATCGAAACGAGAGAATGGCAGACCCATTTTTTCAAGCTCGATAACTGACTCAGGACCATTTTTACACATGTATTCAATCGCGTTCTGGTCACCGATGTAGTCGGAACCTTTAACGGTATCGTACATGTGCCATTGCCAATCGTCTTTGTGCGAGTTACCCAGAGCAACAGTAATGCCACCCTGTGCAGACACAGTATGAGAACGTGTTGGAAATACTTTTGACAACAAAGCACATGATAGGCCTTGTTCTGAAATTTGTAGTGCAGCGCGCATACCTGCACCACCAGCGCCGATTACTACGGCATCAAACTCACGAACTGGAATAGACACTTACGCACCCCACAGAATAAATAGACCAGAGAAGACATAGCCGAATAGCACGGCAATAACACCAAGTTGTAGTGCGCCACGTAGTTTCGCGCACTTAATGTAATCAGTTAATACTTGCCACAAACCAACCCAAGCGTGAATCAGGATCGAGACAAGTGCCAACATGGTGAATACTTTAGTGAAGGTACCACCAAAGAATTGGGTCCAAGATGCGTAAGAGATATCTGAAAATGCACAGAAGCTAATCAGATAAATCGTGTATAGCGTCATAATGATTGCAGTTGCACGAATTAGTAGGAAATCGTGTACACCATTACGACCAAATGAAGATACGTGTTTTACCATACCAAGATCCCCGCCAATAATGATAATACTGCTGTTGCACCAAACGCGACTTTAGCGCTCATCGTGCCTGAATCTAGTTCTTCAAAGTGACCTAGATCCATCAATAAGTGACGGATACCACCTGCGATGTGGTAGGCAAGTGCAGTAAGAATTCCCCACAGGATGAATTTTACGAAGAAGCTATCGACGATGTCAGCGGCTTCCATAAAACCCATTGGGGATGACAGAGAAATGGATAGTAACCACAGTAATATACCCACCGCAACAAACGTAATTACCCCAGACACACGGTGTAGGATGGATGCGATTGCTGTGATAGGAAAGTGGATGGTCTGTAAATCTAAATTAACAGGTCTTGACTTTCTTTCTTTCACGGGCTTGCTCACTCAGCTCCATTGAGCATTTATTGTTATAACCAATTTCAGCTTCCAAACGTACAAAAGTTAACATCTATTTAACAAATATCGCGAGTAACCACTCAGATAATTGTAAACAAGTTGTTAACAAACGGAATCCAGCAACAAACCTCACTCTTTGTTTCTAGCCCCGAATTTATAAGGATTTAACTAAAATTTTCTTTGCCAATATACGGCGAGCAACATTCTAATACAATTGGTGTAACAAATTATGCTACATAGAACAGATTTTTAACGATTTTCATGAGAAAAATCATAACAAGTGCACACAAAGATGGAGAAAAATTGACTTTAAGCTTTAACAACAGTACAAAAATGGCACATAAACATCCTGGACGGATTAAATAATAAACAAAGGAGATTGTTATGGCGGATAAGAAAGCGACCCTTCATGTTGAAGGTCAAGCGCCAATCGAACTGCCAATTATGGACGGTACGCTAGGTACACCTGTAATTGACGTTCGTAAGCTGGGAGCCAATGGTTACTTTACTTTTGACCCAGGTTTTCTTGCCACTGCATCTTGTGAATCATCAATCACGTACATCGATGGCGGCAAAGGTATTCTTTTGCACCGCGGTTTCCCGATTGATCAATTAGCCAATAACGCAGATTACTTAGAAGTATGTTACATCCTTCTTTATGGTGAAGCCCCTACCCGAGAACAATACGAGCAATTCAAAACGACCGTTACTCGTCACACAATGGTACACGAGCAAATCGCAAGCTTTTTCCATGGCTTCAGACGCGATGCTCACCCAATGGCGGTAATGTGTGGTGTAGTTGGAGCACTTGCAGCCTTCTATCACGACTCTCTTGACATTAACAACGACGAACACCGCGAAATTGCAGCGTACCGTCTGCTGTCAAAAATGCCAACACTGGCGGCGATGTGTTACAAATACTCTATCGGTCAGCCATTTATTTACCCTCGTAACGACCTTAGCTACGCTGAGAACTTCTTGCATATGATGTTCGCAAACCCTTGCGAAGAGTATGAAGTAAATCCTGTGGTTGCCCGTGCGATGGATAAGATTTTCACTCTACACGCGGATCACGAACAGAATGCGTCGACATCAACTGTACGCCTAGCTGGCTCTTCTGGTGCGAACCCATTTGCATGTATTGCCGCTGGTATTGCATCCCTTTGGGGACCTGCTCACGGTGGTGCAAACGAAGCCTGCTTGAGAATGCTAGAAGAGATTGGCAGCGTCGATAACATCCCTGAATATGTAGACCGCGCGAAAGACAAAGATGACCCATTCCGCTTAATGGGCTTTGGTCACCGCGTTTACAAGAACTACGACCCACGTGCGACAGTAATGCGCGAAACGTGTCATGAAGTTCTCAAAGAGCTAAACATTCAAGACCCTCTGCTAGACGTTGCAATGGAACTTGAGCGCATTGCACTTTCTGATGAGTACTTCGTGTCTAAGAAGCTGTACCCGAACGTAGACTTCTACTCAGGTATCATTCTTAAAGCGATTGGTATTCCAGTTTCTATGTTTACGGTTATCTTCGCGATTTCTCGTACCATCGGCTGGATTGCTCACTGGAACGAAATGCACAGCGATCCACTGAACCGCATCGGTCGTCCTCGTCAGCTATACACTGGCGAAACACAACGTGAGTTTTCTCCACTTCACGAACGTGAATGATCTTTTAGTACGAAGATAGACAAACAAAAGGGTTGAGATTTTCGTCTCAACCCTTTTTTCTTTTTTGCGTTTAACGTTATTAATGGAGAACGCTAAACCGGATTATCAATATCGATAAACTCCACATGTAGGCCATATTCATCCGCTAGCCATTTGCCTAAGGCCTGAACACCATAACGCTCAGTAGCATGATGACCTGCAGCAAAGTAATGAATGTCCATTTCACGAGCAGTATAAGTGGTGCGCTCTGAAATTTCTCCAGAGATAAATGCATCCAGCCCGTGCTGTACAGCAAGTTCAATGAAATCCTGCCCTCCACCAGTACACCAGCCGACTGTCTCAATCATCTTATCAGTATTCTCTGGAGCGATATGCAGAGGCTCTCTTTCAAGAACTTGGTTGATCTTACTCGCAAATTCAACACCAGACATCGGCTTTTTCAAGCGCCCAAACATAGCAACTGACTGAGGGTGCCCTTCAAGCCCACCTTCTACTTCGATTTCAAGTAAGCGAGCTAATTCAGCGTTGTTGCCTAGCTCTGGATGAATATCTAGAGGAAGGTGATAACCATATAAGTTGATATCATTTTTGATCAGGCTACGAATTCGTTTACCTTTCATGCCACGAATTGGCTCAGGCTCACCTTTCCAAAAATAGCCATGATGAACAAGCAATGCGTCTGCATTAAGCTCAATCGCTTTATCGATTAAGGCTTGAGAGGCGGTTACGCCAGTGATAATACGCTTTACGGCTGGCGTCCCTTCTACCTGTAACCCGTTTGGTGCGTAATCTTTAATTAACTGCGGTGACAGTTTGTCATTAAGAATCTGTTCTAGCTTTAAGTTATTCATTATTACTTCCAATTTCTAGCGCATGTAAACCTAAATAACCTCTCGATGAAATCAGACCGAGAGTGTGCAACCTAGTTGATACAACAACGTTTTGACATCTGGCACCTTGATATCATTTAGGTATTTAAAGTGTATCTCGAACCCTAATATCGATGCTAGCCACCCTACCCTCAAAAGCAAATTTAGTTACAATAACAAAGCTTGTCGCCTCACCATACATTTAGGGATACGGATGAACCAACTGCAACGCTTTTACCAATGGATCGCCACTTCACCTCCGCTTTTCAAGTTACGCCCTCCGTTTGCAACCTTAGAAGATGTCTCGGTCAAACCTTTGAATAGCTCAGAACAATACAATGGTAATCCGAGACTGGGTTTTTTATATCAGCACCTATGCACTGCGGCTCTTTCTAATTCAGAACGATATCAGATTATTGCCGAAGAAATTCAGTTAAACGACGCTGAAGGTAAGACCATTGGTGCTATCGATTTGGTGTTGAGGAATACAGAATCAAATCAGATAGAACATTGGGAAGTGGCGATTAAGTTTTATCTTCTTTACAACGGCATTTGGTATGGCCCGAATGCTCACGACCAGTTACATGCGAAATTGGATAGAATGCTCACGCATCAACTGAAAATGAGCGATCGCCCGGAATTTCAAAAAATAATTCCTTTAAACGACTCTCCAGAAGAGCGCCTAATGATGCAAGGACGACTCTATATTAATCCATTTACTCCAGAGCCAACTCCTAAGGAGTGCTTGGGTTATGAATTAAATCCAAGTCAGATTAGTGGTTACTGGTGCTATCAAAGTCAATGGGATTTAATTAGTAAACCCCTTTATCATTTACATAAACCATGCTGGGCGACCGGTACAGACGATTTCTCTCAACCTATTGAAAAGCCTTTAGATCGATTCATACACGCACAAACGGAAGACGGTCAATTCTGGTTTGTGGTACCAGATTCATGGCCCGGAGATAAAGCTGTTCGGGGCACTTAAACATGAAAGGGTTGATGTTTTCACATCAACCCTTTGCTAGATACATTGACCATTGGATGTTTTACAAACCAGCGGCTGCAAACACTTGATTAACGATCTCTTGTGCTTCTGCTTCGATTTGTTTTAGGTGCTCTTCACCTTTGAAGCTTTCACAGTAAATCTTGTAGATGTCCTCTGTGCCTGATGGACGAGCAGCGAACCAACCGTTAGCTGTCGTTACTTTAAGGCCACCAATCGCAGCACCATTGCCTGGTGCATGCGTTAGACGAGCAGTGATCTCATCACCTGCTAGAGTTTCAGCCGCAACCATTTCTGGTGACAACTTCTTCAATACGTCTTTTTGTGGGCCATTTGCTACAGCTTGAATACGGTTGTACTTCGACTCACCGTGCTTCGCCGCTAGCTCTTCATAGTAATCTTGTGGGTTCTTACCCGTTACCGCAGTGATCTCTGCTGCTAGAAGGCATAGCAAGATGCCATCTTTGTCTGTTGACCAAGGCGTGCCATCTTTACGAAGGAAAGACGCACCAGCACTTTCTTCGCCGCCGAAACCAAACTTACCAGTGTACAGACCGTCTACAAACCATTTGAAACCAACAGGCACTTCACATAGCTCACGACCTAGATCCGCAACAACACGGTCAATCAGCGCACTTGAAACTAGTGTTTTACCAACAGCGACATCTTTACCCCACGCGTCACGATGACGGTACAAGTAGTCAATACAAACGGCTAAGAAGTGGTTCGGGTTCATCAAACCTTTTGGCGTAACGATACCGTGACGGTCGTAGTCAGGATCGTTACCAAATGCTAAATCGTATTCGTCTTTCAGTGCCAATAGACCCGCCATTGCGTAAGGAGAAGAACAGTCCATACGCACAACGCCGTCTTTATCTAGCGACATGAATTGGAAAGAAGGATCGATCGATTCACTTACTAGCGTTAGGTCTAGGTTGTATGCCTGACCAATTTGACGCCAGTAATCGATACCGCTGCCACCCAATGGATCTACACCAATCTTCAGGTTCGCTTTTTGGATTGCTTCCATATCAATAACGTTCACCAGGTCATCGATGTATGGCTTCACCAAGTCCATCTCTACAAACAGATCCGATGCTTTTGCTTCTGCTAGTGGTAGGCGTTTAACACCTTGTAAACCTCCAGCAATCAATTCGTTCGCACGATCTTCGATAGCTTGAGTCAACTCAGCTTCTGCAGGACCACCATGTGTCGGATTGTATTTGATACCGCCGTCTTGTGGTGGGTTATGTGATGGGGTAATAACGATACCGTCTGCTTTTTCATCGTGTTTGATGTTGTAAGTCAGAATCGCGTGTGAAATACCCGGTGTTGGCGTGTAACCGTTGTCTTGTTGGACAATCACTTTCACACCGTTTGCAATCAGTACTTCAATCACACTTGAGAAAGCAGGCTCAGATAGCGCATGCGTGTCTTTACCCACAAACAACGGGCCAGTTGTGCCTTGCTCAGCACGAACTTCTGCTACCGCTTGAGCGATCGCTAAAATGTGGTTTTCGTTAAAAGTGTGCTTGTCTGCAGTACCGCGGTGGCCAGAAGTACCAAATTGAACTTTGTGTTCTGCGTTTGCCGCGTCTGGTTGAAGTAAGAAGTAGTTAGCGACGAGTGCTGGGATATTGTGAAGATCTTCCTGCTGCGCTTTTTGCCCAGCACGAGGGTGCATAGCCATGTTTGACATCCTTTCTTTCAATACAAATAAAATTAAAAAAGCCTCATAATATCCGCTCACTGCGACGCATTATGAGGCTTCTATCAGGTTTCTTAGATTGAACCTGTTACTTTTTCTATTAAGTCAGGTTGGAACCCCATGTGTGCCATAACTTGTTCAACCATCTGTCTTTTACGACTTGTATTGTTATTCGTGATAACCCAAAACGGTGTGCCAGGAATGGCTTTTGGCTTGGTCGTATTACCGTTTGCTAGCAAGGTTTCTTCATTATCTGCAAAGTACACGCGTTTGCGTCCTTTTACATTCGTAGCCTGGGCGAAACCTTCTGGATTCAATTTATGTAAGGTCGATAATACCAACATAAAGCGATCAATCGCTTTTTTTAGACCGGCAAACTCATCAGAAATAAGCAGCGAACGCATTTCTTTCACTACATCAACAGATTCCGTTTTACCCGCATCTTTACTTACTACAATCCCTTGTGGCTTCTCTACTACAGGCGCGGCTTTAGCTTCCTGCAACTGACCATCAAGGTTTAAAAGGCGTCGCAAAATATCCGAGGCGCTTTCACCGATATGCTTAGTTTGACTAGCTATATAACGGTATAGATCCTCATCAACCTCAATTGTTTTCATTCGCTTTTCACATTCTCAATGTTTAAACTCTGGGGGATTATAACGAGATCCACGCGGATACTCCACGTTAAACCCATCACGAATAAGATAAAATGTCAGCATTACTCAACTATAAGCAGGAAGGCCAAGGCCAAACAGTTGTTTTGATTCACGGATTGTTTGGTAGTTTAAGTAATCTGGGTCTACTCGCCCGCGATCTTATTAAAGATCACACGGTGATCAGTATTGATCTGAGAAATCACGGCCTCTCTTTCCACTCCGAAGTCCATAACTATACCGATATGGCAAAAGATGTGGCTCAGCTCCTTCAGCACTTAAACGTTGAGCCATCTATTGTTATTGGTCACTCCATGGGCGGAAAAGTCGCGATGGCTCTTGTGGACATTGCTCCAAATGTAGTCAAGCAGTTAGTCGTTCTCGACATGGCGCCTGTAGCCTACACTACGAACCGTCACGATAATGTTTTTAACGGCTTACATGCTGTTATTAATGAAAAACCAGCAAATCGACAGCAAGCCATGGATATCCTAGCTCAACATATTGAACTCGATGGTGTAAGACAATTTCTCTCTAAATCACTGTACAAAAATGGCGATAAGATGGATTGGCGGTTTAACGTACCGAGCCTTTTTGAGAATTATGACCAAATTATTGGCTGGCAAGAAATCACACCAACAGATATCCCAACTTTATTTATCAAAGGCGGCGACTCTGACTACTTAATGCCAGAACATCAGCCGGCAGTGAAGCGACAATTTAACCATGCTAAAGCACACATTATCGCTGGCACTGGTCACTGGTTACACGCCGAGAAACCGACAGAAGTAATGAGAGTCATTCGAAAATACATTTCGAGTTAACAAATTCGAAAAGCAACACTAGATTATTGAAATAACCCTTCTTGTAGTGCATTAACTTTACCGTTTAACAGTGGTATAGTGCGCCCAAGATTTTTCGGCATGAAGGGCTAAAATGCTTTACGACTATATGGATATGCTCGAGTCTATTGGGCTCGATCTTCTTTTTGCTGCTATCTTTTTTTTCATCGGGATGGCGATAAAAGATGTGCTAAAGCAAGGCAATGTACCTGTTTTTGGTCGTCGTATTGTGTGGTTAGTCCTTTTCCTAGGCTGTGCTGGCTTTATTGCAAAAGGTGTAATTCAGCTAACTTGGGAAGGCTCAGGGTTAGGTTAAACCCTTAGTAGTATCGCCAATAACAAACAATGTAAAGGTATAGACTCTATGGCAAGTGTAGGTATCTTCTTCGGTAGCGACACAGGTAATACTGAAGCCGTTGCAAAGATGATTCAAAAGCAACTAGGTAAACATCTAGTTCACGTTCAAGACATCGCGAAAAGCAGCAAAGAAGACATTGATAACTTCGATCTTCTTCTTCTAGGTATCCCAACTTGGTACTACGGCGAAGCACAATGTGATTGGGATGACTTCTTCCCTGAACTTGAGCAAATCGACTTCTCTACTAAGCTAGTGGCTATCTTTGGCTGTGGCGACCAAGAAGACTACGCAGAATACTTCTGTGACGCGATGGGCACAGTCCGTGATATCGTTGAATCTAAAGGCGGCACAATTCTTGGCCATACCTCGACAGAAGGCTACGAATTTGAAGCGTCTAAAGCACTTGTTGAAGGTGACGAAAGCCAATTCGTAGGTCTATGTATTGATGAAGACCGCCAACCAGAATTGACTGACGAGCGTGTTGAAAGCTGGGTTAAACAGATCTATGAAGAGATGTGTTTAGCTGAGCTAGAAGGCTAATCAAATTGAATGATGCAAAGACCTCCACTTGGAGGTCTTTTTGTATGTATTGTCACACAGCATCGGTAAGTACTTCCTCTTCGCGATACTGAGGTTTCTTTCTTACATAAAGCTTGCGTTGAACCTCTGAAACCACATTCCCCTGTTTATCTTTTACATGAGTAATAAACTCAGGAAAGCACTTTTCTCCATTCCGTGTCATTTGATAAATGTTTTCCAGCATCCCTTCAGTGACCTCAAATTCTGCAAACAAATCACTTTGCCCCGGCTTAATAAAGTTAATGCTTGCCTCTTTATCCCACACATAATATTCCTCTCGTAGAATCCCCATCAGCATCAACGAGTAAATAGGATCAGTTAAAGAGAAAATACTGCCGCCATATTGGGTGCGATTGGCATTTTTATTCCACCAGCGAAGCTTTAAACGTACCTTTACAGTACGGAAGTCTTGAGAAATATGTAAGATTTTAATACCCGCCCCCCAAAAAGGAGGCCAAATATTGAGTGCGAACTTTACAATTCCTGGTTTGTATATCTTCGCTAGTCGCCTATTCATCGCTATTCCTGCCCTCTCCAAGCTTAATGTTACACAATTGTAACTGGTCAGAGCTGTAATATAATGGACCTGTTTCTAATTTACAAAAAGATTCTATTAACCCTTTGAAGTTCGTGGTTTAATGTTCCGAACGCTTATCCTATAATGGTAGGAAGATTGAATTCTGTTAAATCGCTGCAGATGATCCAACGGGAAAGTATATGTCAGATAATAATCAGGCGCTGAAGGATGCGGGTTTAAAAGTAACCCTTCCGAGGCTAAAAATTCTAGAAGTACTTCAGCAGCCAGACTGCCAGCACATCAGTGCTGAAGATTTGTACAAAAAGTTGATTGATCTAGGTGAAGAAATTGGCCTAGCAACTGTTTACCGAGTTCTAAACCAGTTCGACGATGCTGGTATTGTAACTCGTCACCACTTTGAAGGTGGAAAGTCAGTCTTCGAATTATCGACTCAACATCACCACGACCACCTAGTGTGCCTAGACTGTGGTGAGGTAATTGAATTTTCTGACGATCTTATTGAAGAACGTCAAAAAGAGATTGCAGCTAAGTACAATGTCACACTAACAAACCACAGCTTATACTTGTACGGCAAGTGTAGCGATGGTGGTTGTAAAGACAATCCAGATGCACACAAACCGAAAAAATAAGGGTTTGTTAATTTAAAAAGTAAACGTCAGCACATGCTGGCGTTTTTTGTTTCTAGAAGTCAGTACCTTAGACGTCAGTACTTTGGTTACAGAACAAAAGCTACTAAACACCCATCTTTTTTCTCCACAGTTTTGCACATCTATATAGCACTCTGTGGGATTAGGTATAAAAAATGCCAGCGTTTGCTGGCATTTTTTCATCGTTCTCAGCATTAATTGAGATTATTGATTCTCAATTTTTGCCCAGGTATCACGTAGACCAACCGTGCGGTTGAATACTAGATTATCTGCTGAAGAGTCTTTAGAGTCTGCACAGAAGTAACCCATACGTTCAAACTGGTAACCTTTTTCTGCTTCTGCAGAAGCTAGGCTAGGCTCGACGAAGCCATTGATCACAACTAATGATTCAGGGTTGATAGTAGAAGCAAAATCTTCCGCTGCGCCTGGGTTTGGCACCGTAAATAAACGATCGTACAGACGAATTTCCGCTGGAAGAGCTTTATCAGCTGACACCCAATGAATAACGCCTTTCACTTTACGACCATCTGCTGGGTTTTTACCTAGCGTATCTGCATCGTAAGAACAGAAGATCGTTGTGATGTTGCCTTCGGCATCTTTTTCAACGCGCTCAGCTTTGATCACGTAAGCACCACGTAAACGAACTTCTTTACCTAGCACTAAACGCTTGTACTTTTTGTTCGCTTCTTCACGGAAGTCTTCACGCTCAATCCACAATTCACGCGTGAATGGCACTTCACGCACGCCCATTTCAGGTTTATTTGGGTGGTTGGCAACTGTCAAGTTTTCTACTGCGCCTGCTTCAAAGTTTTCGATAACAACTTTAACAGGATCCAGTACAGCCATTGCACGCGGAGCGTTCTCGTTTAGGTCATCACGAATACAAGATTCTAATGAACTAAACTCGATCATATTTTCTTGCTTCGTTACACCAATACGCTTACAAAACTCACGAATAGATGCAGGTGTGAAGCCACGACGACGCAGACCTGAGACAGTCGGCATACGTGGATCATCCCAACCATTAACCAGTTTTTCAGTAACTAGCTGGTTAAGCTTACGCTTAGACATCACTGTGTATTCAAGGTTTAAACGACTGAACTCGTATTGATGTGGACGGCTTTCGATCGTGATGTTGTCTAGAACCCAATCGTACAGACGACGGTTATCCATGAATTCAAGCGTACAAATAGAGTGCGTAATGCCTTCTAATGCATCAGAAATACAGTGCGTAAAGTCGTACATTGGGTAAATGCACCACTTATCACCAGTTTGGTGGTGCGTAGCAAAACGCACACGGTATAAAACTGGATCGCGCATGACCATGAATGAAGAACCCATGTCGATTTTAGCACGAAGACACGCTTTACCTTCTTCAAATTCACCAGCGCGCATTTTTTCAAACAACGCCAGGTTCTCTTCAACAGAACGGTCACGGTATGGACTTGGTTTACCTGGCGCCTTTAGTGTGCCGCGGTATTCACGAATTTGCTCTGGACTTAGCTCATCTACGTACGCTAAGCCTTTGTTAATCAATTCAATTGCATATTCGTAAAGCTTATCGAAGTAGTTTGATGAGTAACATACTTCACCACTCCACTCAAAGCCCAACCAGTTTACATCTTTCTTGATAGACTCAACGTATTCGATGTCTTCTTTTTCAGGGTTTGTATCGTCGAAACGCAGATTACATTGACCCTGGTAGTCCTGAGCAATACCGAAGTTCAAACAGATAGACTTAGCATGACCGATATGCAGGTAGCCATTTGGCTCCGGCGGGAATCGAGTATGCACGCTAGTGTGTTTACCATCCGCTAGATCTTTATCAATGATCTGGCGAATAAAGTTTGATGGACGAGCATCAGCTTCACTCATCTATAGCACCTCAAAAATATTAGTATTGTCAGAGAAAACGGAACCCTGTATCCAAGTATGGTTTCACAGAGTACATTGTTCCTAATGATCCACAATTCTAAGCAATTAGACAACAAGAACTCGCTCTAAAACGACAATATTTATCGAGTTGGCGTGAAAGCAAAGCAGATTCAAAGGGCCTAAACGAAAAAAGGCCTCCTGCGGAGGCCTTTTGCGATGTTGTAGTATCAATTGTTTGCAATACCAATAACAAACAATCGCACCACTATTAAACAGTTAAGCTGGTAACTGAACACCACTTAAGTCTTCATCTTTAGATACATTCTTCATCTCACCAGCAACAATCTCTGCTAGTGGACCAAGGATAACTTGTAGGTTGTTTGTACCTAGCTTCACAACTCCCATAGCTCCAAGATCTTTCAGAGTTTTCTCATTGATAATGCTCATATCTTTCACAGAAAGGCGCAAACGAGTAATACAGGCATCGATAGAACTTAGGTTGTCATGACCGCCAAGTGCTTTCAAGTACTGACGAGCAAGCTCTGAAGAATTGCTTGATCCAGCCACGTTAGATGAAGCTTCTTCATCATCTTCACGTCCCGGTGTTTTAAGGCCAAACTTAACAATCACGGTACGGAACACGAAGTAGTAAACCGCAAAGAAACCAAGACCTTGTACAATGAGCATGTACCAATTTACCGCTAGCGGGTTACGAGTCGACAATACTAAGTCGACTAAACCAGCAGAGAAACCGAAACCTGCAATCCACTGCATTGATGCCGCGATATAAACTGATAGACCAGTCAGCGCTGCGTGAAGAACGTACAGTCCTGGAGCAAGGAACATGAATGCAAATTCAAGTGGTTCTGTTACACCTGTAAAGAATGAAGCAAACGCAGCTGCAATCATGATAGATGCCACTTTCTCTTTATTCTTTGATTTCGCAGTATGGTACATCGCTAGAGCAGCACCTGGTAAACCAAACATCATGATTGGGAAGAAGCCCGCTTGGTACATCCCCGTAACACCTACCGTTGCCGTGCCTTCAGCTAATGATTTCGCACCGCCAAGGAAGTTTGGAATGTCATTAATACCAGCAACATCAAACCAGAACACTGAGTTTAGTGCATGGTGCAGACCAACAGGAATTAGAAGACGGTTGAAGAATGCGTAAACACCTGCACCTGCTTCACCCATACCTTGAATGCTTTCACCAAAACTGACCAGACCGCCGTAAACTGATGGCCAAACGTACATCAGGATGAACGCAATAACGATACCAGCAAAAGACGTTAGGATCGGTACAAGACGCTTGCCAGAGAAAAACGCCAGTGCTTTGTGCAGCTCTACGTGAGAAAAACGGTTGTACAACTCAGCAGAAACAATACCAACCAAGATACCGACGAACTGGTTATTGATTTTACCAAATGCAGCAGGTACTTCACTTGGGTCAATGCCTTGAATTTGTGATACTGCACCAGGGGCCAAAAGCGTTGTGACAACTAAGAAGCCCACGAAACCTGAAAGTGCAGCGGCGCCATCTTTGTCTTTAGACATTCCGTAAGCAACACCAACAGCGAACAATACTGACATATTGTCAATGATCGCTGCACCAGCTTTAATAAGAAATGCAGCAAGTGCACTGTTTGCGCCCCAGCCATTTGGGTCGATCCAGTAGCCAATACCCATGAGTATTGCTGCTGCAGGAAGTGTGGCAACCGGCACCATAAGCGCCTTACCCACCTTCTGGAAGTATCCGAGAATGTTCACCTTAAGTTCCCCCTATAGGATTAGATGTTATGTTGAATGACTTATTTCAGCCGTCCAATTTAGTCATCCTAAGTTTATGATATTAATTTTGCTCCGCAAATTAAAAGCTCACCGTTTGTGATCATAATCACCACAATTTGCCCTTTCGGAAGGTTTTTGCTAGCGAGATCATAAAACTTATTTTATTATACGAAAAAATGGCGTTTTAAAGATAATATTCTCGCACTTTATGCAAGGCAGAATCAGTGTTATTTTGGTATCTAGGCGGGTAAATCACTGTAACTTTGCTCTGAAAAAGAATCATAAAAAACCATACAATTATTACTTTTCAGTTAGTTACTATGACAATAACATCGATAAAACGCGACTTGCTGTATGTGACTCGTTATCTAATTCAGTGATACAAACTAAGTACCCATATGACTGAAGCAGTCTCTACTTAGATAACGATATAGAAATTGAATTCTCATCTATAAGGACTAGCTAACTATGTACGCGCTAAGTAACTGTAAAATTTATACCGGTAGTGATGTTCTTACCGATCATGCGGTCATCATCGAAAACGATCTTATTCAATCTATTGTGCCGGTTTCTGAGCTACCTCAAAGCATCGAAGTAAAAGACCTTGCAGGCGCTAATCTAAGTCCAGGCTTTATCGATCTGCAGTTGAACGGTTGTGGCGGTGTAATGCTAAACGATGCAATTACCCCTGAAACCATGCAAATCATGCACCAGGCAAACCTCAAATCTGGCTGTACTAGCTTCCTGCCAACACTCATTACGTCATCTGATGAAGATATGCGAACTGCAATTGCCGCAGCTCGTGAGTACCACAACAAGTATCAAAATCAATCGCTTGGTTTACACCTCGAAGGTCCTTACCTTAACGTCGCGAAAAAAGGCATCCATAACGTCGATTTTATTCGCCCATCAGACGAAAGCATGATCGACCTTATCTGCGCAAACGCCGATATCGTAGCGAAAGTAACACTAGCACCTGAGCATAACGACCCAGAGCATATTGCGCGATTAAAGGCTGCTGGCATCGTGGTTTCAATTGGCCACACAAATGCAACCTACGCCGAAGCACGTAAAAGCTTTGAAGCAGGCATTACTTTTGCTACACACCTCTTTAATGCAATGACACCAATGGTTGGTCGTGAACCAGGAGTTGTTGGTGCAATTTACGATACTCCTGACGTATATGCTGGCATTATTGCTGATGGTTTTCACGTCGACTACGCAAACATCCGAATTGCTCATAAAATCAAAGGTGAAAAGCTTGTTTTGGTGACGGATGCCACAGCTCCAGCAGGTGCTAACATTGATCACTTTATTTTTGTCGGTAAGAAAGTATATTACCGAGATGGTAAGTGTGTTGATGAAAATGGCACGCTAGGCGGCTCAGCTTTGACAATGATTGAAGCAGTTCAGAATTCAGTTGAGCACGCGGGGATCGCTTTAGACGAAGCTCTACGAATGGCCACGTTATACCCAGCAACAGCAATTGGTGTTGAGGATCGCCTTGGCCGAGTTCGAAAAGGGATGGTTGCAAACCTGACTATTTTCGATCGTGACTTTAAAGTAAAAGCGACGGTTGTTAACGGACAATACGAGCAAAATTAAGCATGAATGGCGGACAGATTGGTAATGTAGATTTAGTAAAACAGCTTAACAGCGCTGCGGTATATAGGCTGATTGATCAGCAAGGTCCTATCTCCCGTATTCAAGTCGCGGACGTGAGTCAGCTCGCGCCTGCTAGTGTTACCAAAATAACCCGCCAACTTTTAGAGCGCGGCCTTATTAAGGAGGTCGCCCAACAAGCTTCAACTGGTGGTCGTCGTGCGATCTCTTTGACTACTGAAGTCAAACCTTTTCATTCGATTGCCGTTCGCTTAGGTCGAGATTACGTACAGTTCAGTTTATACGATTTAGGTGGTACCGCGCTGGCAGAAGATCAGCATGAACTGCACTACACTAACCAAGCAGACTTAATCGCAGGACTTATCGATTTATTAAAAGATTTCGTAAGCCGTTGCGAAGACAAAATTGATCAACTCATCGCTATCGGCATCACTTTACCGGGCCTTGTTAACCCAACAACTGGCGTGGTCGAATACATGCCTAATACCGATATCGATAATCTTGCTCTCGGTGAAATTGTTGGAGAGAAGTTTAATACAGCATGCTTTGTTGGCAACGACGTACGTGGCATGGCGTTGGCTGAGCACTACTTTGGAGCAAGCCAAGACTGCCAGGATTCTATTTTGGTTAGCGTCCACCGCGGTACTGGCGCAGGTATTATCGTTAACGGCCAGGTTTTTCTTGGTTTTAACCGCAACGTCGGTGAAATTGGTCATATCCAAATCGACCCGCTTGGTGAGCAATGCCAATGTGGAAACTTTGGCTGTTTAGAAACCGTAGCTGCAAACCCAGCGATTATTCAACGAGTGAAGCAACTGATTACTCAAGGATACGAATCAAGCTTAACCGACCTTGAAAACATCACAATTGAATCGGTATGTCAGCACGCAATGAATGGTGATGAACTTGCGAAACAGAGTTTAGTGCGAGTGGGCAACCAGCTAGGTAAAGCGATTGCGATTACGGTTAACTTATTTAATCCACAGAAAATTGTAATTGCTGGCGATATTACTGCAGCACAAGATATTGTTTTCCCTGCAATTCAACGCAACGTAGAGAATCAATCTCTTAAAACTTTCCATAACGACCTCCCTATCGTGGCTTCTCACATTGATAAGCAGCCAACGATGGGCGCATTTGCGATGATTAAACGCGCTATGCTAAACGGAGTTTTGTTACAAAAGTTACTGGAAGACTAAGTTTATACAACCAATTGAGTTACAATCTCGGGCTGTGTTTTCACAGCCCGTTTTCGTATATCAGGAATACAGCTCAACAGTATGGAAATTATTCTAATTACAGCCGCTTTTTTAGCTGGTTTTATTGCGCTTAAATGCAGCCTCCCTCCCCTCGTTGGTTTTCTACTAGCTGGATTTGGCTTGCATGCATTTGGTTACCAAAGCAATGACGTTATTGTCACTCTCGCAGATCTTGGTGTTACTCTTCTTCTGTTTACTATTGGACTCAAACTCGATGTAAAAACCCTGCTGTCCAAAGAAATATGGGGAGGGGCAACCGCCCACAACATACTCTCTACCGCTTTTTTTGCCCTAGCGTTATCCGGCTTAAAACTACTGGGCTTGACTTCGCTAGCCAGTATGGACGGCAGCCAAATCCTGCTTTTAGCTTTTGCACTATCGTTCTCTAGTACCGTTTTTGCCGTAAAAGCATTGCAAGAAAAAGGCGAAATGAACGCGACCTACGGCACACTCGCGATCGGTATCTTGGTTATGCAAGATATTTTTGCCGTAGTATTCCTGACGGCTTCAACCGGAAAAGTCCCAGAATGGTATGCCATCGGTTTGTTCGCACTGCCTTTCCTTCGTCCCCTATTCTATAAGCTGCTCGATAAAGTTGGCCACGGCGAAATGCTGGTGCTATTCGGTATTTTCTTCGCGCTTGTTGTCGGTGCTGGGCTATTCGAGTTGGTCGGGATGAAACCAGACTTGGGCGCGCTAATTTTAGGCATGCTACTCGCAGGTCACCCAAAAGCCTCAGAACTATCCAAGTCATTATTCAATATGAAGGAGCTCTTTTTAGTCTGCTTCTTTTTGAACATTGGTTTATCCGCCTCATTGAGCGTGAATGGCGTCGTTCTCGCCCTGCTATTTATCTTACTGCTACCAATCAAAGGACTCTTGTACTTCGTCACTATTAATCATTTTAAGTTTCGAGTACGTACCTCTTTGCTCGCCTCTTTATCACTATTTAACTACAGTGAGTTTGGTCTTATTGTTGCTGGGTTGGCCTATAAAATGGGCTGGATGCCAAGTGATATGCTTGCTGCGATTGCGGTTGCGGTGTCGGTATCCTTTGTAATTTCCGCGCCACTTAACCGCCTTAGCCATAAAATTTATCAACATTCAGGTAAGTGGCTGCAAGAGACAGCGGTAGAAAAGCTCAATCAACGCGACCAACTCATCAACCCAGGTCATGCCCAAGTATTGATCTTAGGTATGGGGCGTATTGGAACGGGCGCTTATGATGAGCTACGTTCACGCTATGGCAAAATTTCATTGGGTATAGAAATTCGTGAAGACGCTGCACATCATCATCGTTCAGAAGGAAGAAATGTGATTTCTGGTGATGCCACCGACCCGGATTTCTGGGAGCGAATTTTAGATACAGGTCATGTAAAACTGGTTCTGCTTGCAATGCCACATCATCAAGGTAACCAAACAGCACTTGAGCAGCTTAAACGCAGAAAATATAAGGGGCAAATTGCCGCTATCGCCGAATACCCAGATCAATTGGAAGGCTTACTTGAAAATGGCGTTGACGCAGCATTCAATATTTATAGTGAAGCTGGTAGCGGTTTTGCTCGACACGTCTGTAAACAACTTCAACCTAAATTCACACCAATTAAATAAGCAACAGCACTGATATTTTTCGGAAGGCTTTCTATTGATAGAAAGCCTTTTTTGTATAGTTTTTATACCAAACCTTGATCTCATTCACCAAAACAACGGTTGAGTTAAATATTTTCCATACAACAAGGCCTTTTATCATTTTTTTAATCACAAAACGTTGCTTTTTTTATTAGTAATGGCAAATTTAAACCATACCGATTAGAAATTGTTTAGTTTAGTAAGGATGTAGTATGTGTTCAGTATTTGGCATTTTAGACATTAAAAGCGATGCAGCCGCATTGCGCCCTATCGCATTAGAGATGTCGAAAAAACTTCGTCACCGTGGCCCAGACTGGTCTGGGATTTACTCTTCAGAGCGTGCTATTTTAGCGCACGAGCGCTTGGCGATTGTTGGTCTAAATAGTGGTGCACAGCCGCTATACAGCCCTGATAAGAAGCTCATCCTTGCCGTCAATGGTGAAATCTACAACCATAAAGAAATTCGTGCTCGTTACGAAGGAAAGTACGAATTTCAAACCGATTCAGACTGTGAAGTCATTCTTGCACTTTACCAAGATATGGGTGCAGATCTCCTTGAAGAACTAAACGGTATTTTCGCTTTTGTGCTCTACGACGAAGAAAAAGATGAGTATTTAGTCGGCCGTGACCATATTGGTATTATCCCTCTTTATCAAGGTCACGATGAGCATGGTAACTACTATGTGGCATCAGAGATGAAGGCTCTTGTTCCAGTATGTAAAACAGTAAGTGAATTCCCTCCTGGTAGCTACTACAGCTCTAAAGATACTGAGCCAACACGTTACTATGTTCGTGACTGGAACGAGTACGCAGCAGTACAAGGTAACAGCACTAGCAAAGAAGAATTGACTGAAGCGCTAGAAGCGGCTGTTAAACGCCAACTAATGACTGACGTGCCTTACGGTGTACTTCTTTCAGGCGGTCTAGATTCTTCTATTACATCTGCGGTAGCAAAACGCTTTGCAGCGATGCGTATTGAAGATGATGAAAAGTCTGAAGCTTGGTGGCCTCAACTGCACTCTTTTGCTGTTGGCCTAGAAGGCGCGCCTGACCTGAAAGCAGCTCGCGAAGTTGCCGACCAAATTGGTACCGTTCACCACGAAATGACGTACACGATTCAAGAAGGTTTGGACGCGATTCGTGACGTGATTTACCACATTGAAACGTATGACGTGACGACTATCCGCGCATCAACACCTATGTTCTTAATGGGTCGTAAGATCAAAGCGATGGGTATCAAGATGGTATTGTCTGGTGAGGGCGCTGACGAAATCTTTGGTGGCTACCTTTACTTCCACAAAGCGCCAAACGCGAAAGAGTTCCACGAGGAGACAGTGCGTAAACTGCTTGCTCTGAACATGTTCGACTGTGCTCGTGCTAACAAGTCGCTGGCAGCATGGGGAGTTGAAGGACGCGTACCTTTCCTAGATAAAGAGTTCATTGATGTAGCAATGCGCTTGAACCCAGCAGACAAGATGTGTGGCAACGGTAAAATGGAGAAACACATCCTTCGTGAGTGCTTCGAGCACTACCTGCCAGAATCGATCGCATGGCGTCAAAAAGAGCAGTTCTCTGATGGCGTTGGCTACAGCTGGATCGATACGCTGAAAGAAGTAGCAGAACAGAAAGTGACAGACCAGCAGATGGAAACAGCTCAATATCGATTCCCATACAACACGCCAACGACAAAAGAAGGCTACGTGTACCGTGAAATCTTTGAAGAGTTATTCCCACTTCCATCAGCAGCAGAGTGTGTACCAGGAGGCCCTTCAGTAGCGTGTTCTTCAGCGAAGGCGATTGAATGGGATGAATCGTTCCAAAACTGTGTTGACCCATCAGGTCGTGCAGTACAGACCGTTCACAACGACTCATACTAATTCTCTACGATAAAGATAAGGGTCGGTTCGTCCAATCCTTTTAAAACAGACAGAAAATTAGATACGATCAAAAAGAGGTGCTTTTGCACCTCTTTTTATGTTTGATGGAATTAGGCTATTTTAAATCTAAATCACTATTGTCTATGCTGACAGGCACACGCTTGGTGATCATCTGAACTAGCATAATTGAGCGTTTCTCACCATCTTGTTCTTGGAAGATGGCATCTATGCCCGCAAATTGACCGCTTTTAACTCTAATTTGATCGCCTGGTTTTGGCATACATTCAGAAACGGTATTGTCATTACAACACTTTTCTAGCTGCATCAATTCGAAGACCAAGTCACCTTGAACTTCTTTCGGTTGAGCACCAAAACGCACAAAGTCAACAACACCTCGAGTAGAGCGGACTGAGGTGAAGTTTGGCCCTTGCTCATAATCAAAGTAAGCGAATACGTAACAAGGAAACAGCGGTTCCTCGACTTTTTGTCTTTTACCGCGCAAAATCTTCTCAACTTCTACAGTTGGATAAAAGCACTCTACACCTTGATTTTCAAGGTGTTGTTTCGCCCTAACCTGCTCCCCACGTTTACAATAAAGTAGATACCAACGTTTCATCTTTTTACTAGCCAATTCTATTTTGTTTTTATCCTAGCATTAAGCCAAAGTTGAGTCATTGATATTCAGTTTATCTATAAAAGTATGATTATACATCGCTCGCATTAACGACATTTTTCAGCAACTTACGATAAAGAAGTCCATAGGCAAAAATGGAAATTAAGTTTGTAACACAACCAATACACCATCATATAATCTGCAAATCCAATCAAAAACAGCCACTTAACAAACAAAAATAGTTGAATGGCAAAATTTTATTATTTGTCACTCGTTGAATTGCATTGTATACGTAGAAGTCGTTAAAAAATGTAATAACTATTATTAGAAGAGCTTATGTCAAACCAACATCAATATTTTGGTCATCCACGTGGCCTGTTCTTATTGTTCGGTACAGAACTGTGGGAACGCTTTTCTTACTACGCAATGCGTGCCATTCTCGTGCTTTACCTTACTGATACAACAATGAATGGCGGCCTTGGCTGGTCAACCAAAGACGCATTAGACCTATACGGCATATACACAGGGCTTGTGTATATCACGCCTCTTATCGGTGGTTACCTAGCAGATAACTATTTAGGTCAACGTCGCTCAATTTTGCTTGGTGGCGCGTTAATGGCCATCGGCCAGTTTACTCTTGCACTTCCTGCTGATGCTTTAGGTATTGGTTCGCTACACAGTTTCTATTTAGGTCTTGGCCTACTTATCACTGGTAACGGTCTCTTTAAGCCAAATATCTCAACCATGGTTGGCGACCTTTATCAAGAAGGTGACAACCGTCGTGACGGCGCATTCACTATCTTTTATATGGGTATCAACTTAGGTGCATTACTTGCCGGCGTCGTTTCTGGCTCTGTGACAACCTCTTACGGTTGGAAAGCTGGCTTTGTTGCCGCTGGTGTGGGTATGCTGGTTAGCCTAGTGATGCAAATGGTACTGGCTCAATCATGGCTTGGTGATATTGGTCGCGAACCAGCGGCGAAACGAGATCTAAACAACAAAAACGCCACCACGAAGCAGCCACTCACCAAAGAAGAAGTGAATCGACTAAAAGTAATTCTGGTCATGAGCTTATTCACTATTGTCTTCTGGGCAGGCTTTGAACAAGCTGGTGGTCTGATGAACATCTACACTCAACAATATACTGATCGCATGATTGGTGGTTTCGAAGTTCCTGCTGCGTGGTTCCAATCACTAAACCCATTTTTCATTATTACTCTAGCGCCAGTTCTGGCTGTCCTTTGGGTAAAATTGGGTAAACGTGAACCTACTTCGCCAGTGAAATTTGCGATGGCACTATTTTTCTTGGCGATTGGTTTCCTTTGTATGGTTGGCGCAGTGCTAGAACAAGGTGGAGATACAACAGTAAAAACATCGATGTTATGGTTGGTCGGCGCTTTCTTCTTCCACACATTAGGCGAGCTGTGTTTATCACCAATTGGTCTTTCATTGGTGACTAAATTAGCACCGCTTCGCTTAGCTTCACTTATGATGGGTGCATGGTTTGGCTGTAATGCGATTGCTAACTATGTTGCGGGCTATGTGGGCTCTCACGTAGGCGAGTTAGGCGCTATGGCTATCTTTAGTGGTATTGCGGTCAGCGCAACCGTAAGTGGCGTAATTTTGCTCCTATTCTCTAATACACTCGTTCGCTGGATGCATGGCGCTGAAAATACGCACAGCACGGCAGAGCAAGTAGAAGAGCAGCAAGTACAAGTTGCTTGATCGCTCAACTAAACGTAGAAAGGGTCGCTATTGCGACCCTTTTTTGTATCTAAAGTTTAGATTGAACTAACTCAACCATCATCTCGATATGAAGTTCACTATCGTTCAAACAAGGGATGTAGGTAAAGTTTTCGCCACCAGCTTCAAGGAAAATCTCTTTACACTCTTCCGAGATCTCTTCCAACGTCTCTAAACAATCTGACGAAAATGCGGGGGTCACAACATTAATATTTTTCACACCCTTTGCAGGAAGTGCCTCTAGGGTCTTATCGGTATAAGGTTGAAGCCACTCTTCTCTCCCAAATCGGGACTGATACGTCATGCCAATTTGTTGTTCGCTTAAACCTAACGCTTCCCCAAGCAAGCGAGTCGTCTCTTCACAATGCTGTGGGTAAACATCACCATTGTCAGCATAGCGTTTTGGAATACCATGATAAGAACACAGCAGGTAATCTCCCTGACCATTCTTTTGCCAATGTTCACGAACTGAATGCGCTAACGCTTCAATATATTTCGGGTGATTGTAATAATCACGAATAAAGCTAAAGCTTGGCATCACAGGCAGGTTTTTAAATGCTTTAGTGATTCCGTCAGAAACCGCTGCCGTTGTTGTGCCCGAGTATTGCGGATACAAAGGTAAAACAATGACTTCATCAACGCCTTGCGCCAATAGGGCTTCAAAGCCTGATTGTAAACCTGGGTTACCATACGTCATACCAAGCTCTACAGGTATATCAAGCTTTTGTGCCAACTTTTCCGTTTGGCGTTTAGAGTACACCATCAACGGCGAGCCCTCTTCCATCCATACTGATTGATAGAGTTTGGCAACTTTAGGAGCTCGGATAGGAAGGATAACGCCGTGCAATAGTGGACACCAAAGCCATCGAGTCATGTCTACCACTCGGTGATCATGAAGAAACTGACTTAAAAAGCGCTTTACGGCAGGAGCGGTTGGTGCGTCAGGAGTTCCCAGGTTAACTAGGAGTACACCCTGTTTATTATTCTCTTTCATAACATCCTATTCATGGTAAACGGCTTGGTTCATATATTTAAGTAACCTCGAAGTAACGAATAGCCGAGCTGAGGTTAATTAGATATATGTTTACGAGTAAACTAAAAAAGCGACCACTTGGGCCGCTTTCAATATATCAAAATATTAAATTTTTGACTTCAGCAAATTAAGATAGTGCTTTCTCGATATCCGCACTAACTTCAGCTACTTGCTTAGTACCATCAAACTTAAGGTACTTAGTCTTGCCTGCTTCAGCTTCTTTGCCGTAGTAGTTGATTAGCGGTGCAGTTTGCTCGTGGTAAACACCTAGACGAGCACGTACTGTTTCTTCTTTGTCGTCATCACGAACAACAAGATCTTCACCAGTTACATCATCTTTACCTTCCACTTTAGGCGGGTTGTAAACCACGTGGTAAGTACGACCAGAAGGAAGGTGAGCACGACGACCAGCCATACGCTCAACAATCACATCGTCTGCAACGTCAAATTCGATAACGTAGTCTACGTCTACGCCCATTTCTTTTAGGCCGTCAGCTTGAGGGATAGTACGTGGGAAACCATCTAGTAGGAAACCGTTTGCACAGTCTTCTTGAGCGATACGCTCTTTGATAAGACCAAGGATGATTTCATCAGAAACTAGCTGACCAGCGTCAATAACAGCTTTAGCTTGTTTACCAAGCTCTGTACCTGCTTTGATAGCAGCACGAAGCATATCACCAGTAGAGATTTGTGGAATACCGTATTTTTCCATGATGAAGTTTGCTTGTGTGCCTTTACCTGCACCTGGAGCACCTAGAAGAATGATGCGCATGATTTATCCTCTTTAATATTTAAGATTTATACCGAAGCTCACAATAGCTGACCTCTTAGACATCAAACCTGAGAAGCACCTGCAACGATAAGTTTCGGTATAACGTATATAGGCGAGCAAAAATACACGCCTTATTACTCACATTCAAGTCGCAGATTCTATCACAGGTTCTCTGAGCAAAGAGTGTATTAAGACTAAAGAATGTTAACAGTACCCTCTTTCACGCCCTATTGATTATTAACTCAGCACTTGAGATGCAAAATTTTGCGACAACAAACAAAAAGCTCGCGAAATGCGAGCTTTTTGATTTGCAGAGGTTATTACACCTTAGTCAAAAGTTGATTAACGGCTCCTAAGAACTCTGTTGGATCCTCAATAGAGCCTCGCTCCGCTAGCATTGCCTGACCAAGCAGAACTTCAACCCAGCGACCAAACGCTTCTTCATCGGCTTCGTCAGCCATACGCTTAACCAATTTGTGCTCAGGGTTTAGCTCAAAGATGTATTTCACTTCCGGCACAGCTTGACCAGCTGCCGCAAGAAGCTTCGCCATTTGAGTGCCCATTTCGTAATCGTCCGTTACCACAACAGCAGGCGTAGATGCGAGTTTGAAGGTCGTACGAACTTCTTTCACACGATCGCCTAGGTAAGACTTCGTGCGCTCTACAACCGACTTGAACTCTTCTTCGGTTTCTTTTTGCTTCTCTTTTTCTGCTTCATCTTCAAACTGACTTAGATCAAGCCCAGCTTTAGTGATTGACTGGAACTGTTTACCATCAAACTCAGTTAAGTAGTTCATCAGCCACTCATCAATGCGGTCGTACATCAAGATAACTTCAATGCCTTTCGCTTTGAACTGTTCTAAGTGAGGGCTGTTTTTCGCAGCTGCATAGCTGTCTGCCGTCAAGTAGTAGATCTTATCTTGACCTTCTTTCATGCGCTCAACGTAAGACGCCAAGCCCACAGTTTGCTCAGAAGAGTCCACTTCAGTTGAAGCAAAGCGCAATAAACCTGCAACTTTCTCTTTGTTTGCAAAGTCCTCCGCAGGGCCCTCTTTCATCACAAGACCAAACTCTTTCCAGAATGATTGGTATTTCTCTTCGTCATTCTTGGCCATACGCTCGAGCATCGTTAGCACGCGCTTAGTACAAGCATTACGTAGAGACTGAGTCACTTTATTGTCTTGTAAGATCTCACGCGATACGTTTAGCGGTAAATCGTTTGAGTCTATTAAACCACGTACGAAGCGTAAGTATGACGGCATAAATTGCTCTGCATCGTCCATAATGAATACGCGCTGTACGTACAGTTTCAAACCTGATTTGTGGTCGCGGTTCATCATATCCCAAGGTGCTTTCGATGGGATGTATAGTAAGCTCGTGTAGTCGTTTTTACCTTCTACACGGTTATGACTCCAGACCAAGGGATCGGCAAAGTCACGTGATACGTGCTTGTAGAACTCTTGATACTCTTCTTCTGAAATATCAGATTTGTTACGCGTCCACAGTGCTTGGGCTTTGTTGATTTGCTCCCACTTTTTCTCATCTGTTTCCTTGCCTTCGTCATCACGAACGACAGTTTGGATTGAAACAGGAATGCCGATGTGATCAGAGTACTTACTGATAACGTCACGTAGACGCCACTCATTCAAAAACTCTTTACCCTCTTCACGCATATGAAGAATGATGTCGGTACCACGTGACTCTTTGGTAATGTTTTCGATGGTGTACTCACCTTCACCCGCTGAGTGCCATTGTACCGCTTCATAAGCGGCTAGACCCGCAGCGCGAGTGCGCACGGTAACGGCGTCAGCAACGATAAATGCCGAGTAGAAACCAACACCAAACTGACCAATAAGCTGAGAGTCTTTGCTCTGCTCTTCAGATAGCTTTGAGAAAAACTCGGCTGTTCCAGATTTTGCGATTGTTCCTAAGTGCTCAATCACATCATCACGGCTCATACCGATACCGTTATCAGAAATGGTTAAGGTATTTGCGCTTTCATCAAACGACAGTTTCACGCAAAGATCTGCATTACCTTCGTATAGATCTGGGTTAGATAACGCCTGAAAGCGCAGTTTGTCTGATGCATCTGATGCGTTAGAGATCAGCTCGCGCAAAAAGATCTCTTTATTTGAATAAAGAGAATGGATCATTAAATGCAGTAGTTGTTTTACTTCTGATTGAAAACCACGAGTTTCTTTATTTTGAGATACGGTTTCGCTCATGTGTGCTCCATAACATCTAAACTAATTGGCTTTTTCATAGGGACAAGTTTGTGACTTTCCCCTTGAAATCACCTTACCGAGATGTCATTTAACATGTGGCTGACAAATGTAAATTCAAGGTCAATATTGCTAAAAACGGTGTTTTTTTAGAAAATTTTAATTATCCTACCCGTCTAAAAGCATCTAAAATGTCGTGCGCACTCCAAGCGCCCCGGTAATTTTGTGACATAAATCACCATAATTACAACATCATCCATCTAAGAAGAACTAAATGACTAACATTGGCACCAAATTTCTACTTGCTCAAAGGTTCACCTTTGATCCAAATAGTAATTCGCTCGCTGACCAACAAAACGGCAACGACGTTGTACGATTAGGAAGCAACGAAAGCCGTATACTTCTGATGTTGGCAGAGAGACCAAACGAAGTTTTAACCCGTAACGAGCTTCACGAGTTTGTTTGGCGTGAGCAAGGTTTTGAGGTGGATGACTCAAGCCTGACTCAAGCGATTTCTACTCTGCGTAAGATGTTGAAGGATTCAACAAAATCTCCAGAGTTTGTTAAAACGGTACCTAAACGTGGCTACCAACTCATTTGTTCAGTGGAACGCTTGAGCCCATTTTCTACTGACTCTAACACTGACGTTGAAGAAAGCGCTTCTGAACACGAAGCGCCAGCAGTGGAGTTAGAAGCGAGCGATACACCACCAACAGAGATAGTGACCGATACTACTGCTGATCTTGAGCCTCAAGTAGAGCCGACTAAAACTCAGCCGAAGCCAGCATCTAACACGATTAACTGGCTACCGCGTGTCATTATCTTTTTATCTCTGCTGCTTCCTGTTTGCGTATTGTTATTCACGAACCCAGCGGAATCCCAATTCCGTCAGATTGGTGAGTATCAAAATGTACCGGTGATGACACCTGTAAATCACCCTCAAATCAACAACTGGTTGCCCTCAATAGAGCAATGCATTGAGCGCTACGTGAAGCACCATGCAGAAGACTCGTTGCCAGTGGAAGTGATTGCCACTGGCGGACAAAATAACCAGCTGATTCTGAACTACATTCATGACAGTAACCACTCTTACGAGAACGTAACACTGCGTATTTTCGCAGGTCAAAACGATCCAACAGACATCTGCAAATAAAGGAGGCCAATATGAAGATTAAATTAGCATCTGCGGTTTTGGCCGTATCCGTTCTTTTCAGTAGTTGGTTGTATTGGGGAAGTGACCTAAAAGTGGAACAGCTCCTCACAGCAAACGAATGGCAGTCGACCATGGTGACAGTCATTACAGACAGCTTGCCTGACGATACTGTCGGCCCACTACGCCGAGTTAATGTTGAATCAAACGTGAAATATCTCCCTAATGGTGACTATATTCGCGTAGCAAATATAAAACTATTCGCTCAAGGTTCAACCGCAGAATCAACGATAAATATCTCGGAAAAAGGCCGCTGGGAAGTAAGTGACAACTATTTGTTGGTCTCGCCTTCGGAGTTTAAAGATATTTCATCTTCTCAATCAAAAGACTTTTCCGAAGCACAGCTACGTTTGATTACTCAAATTTTTAAGCTAGATGCGGAGCAAAGTCGTCGTATTGACGTCGTGAACGAAAAAACACTATTGCTCACTAGCTTGAACCACGGTTCTTCGGTACTGTTTAAAAACTAATTTTGATTGGATGATAAGGGGGCAAGACGCCCCCTTTGTTTTGCTTATGGATTGGCTAGATACCCTTACCCTTTTTTTCGGTTCACTAATCGCCAACACGCTGGCTTCACTTTCTGGTGGCGGAGCAGGCTTGCTTCAATTCCCTTTACTCATCTTTCTCGGCTTACCGTTCTCCGTTGCGCTAGGCACACATAAGGTGGCTTCGGTTGCTTTAGGCTTAGGCGCAGCAAGCACGCATTTAAGATCAGGCACTATTAAATGGAAAGTCGCGCTCTACCTTATCTTGTCCGGTAGTATTGGCGTGATTTTAGGGGCTAACTTAATTGTACAGATCCCTGATGGTATCGCGGAAAAGATGCTCGGCACGATGATCCTAGCGCTAGGTATCTACTCGCGATTTAAGACATCGCTAGGCCAAGCTGAAGTAATACGTAACCGTCATCCTATCGGTTGGGTTATTGGTGGAATTGGCTTACTGTTTATCGGCATCATTAACGGATCTCTTACCGCAGGTTCTGGTTTGCTCGTGACACTATTTTTGGTGCGCTGGTTTGGTTACGACTACAAACAAGCCGTTGCTTACACCATGATTTGTGTCGGCCTGTTTTGGAATGGCATTGGAGGCATTGCCGTCGTACAGGCAGGGGCGCCTATTCACTGGGCTTGGTTACCTGTTTTATTGTTTAGCTCTTTTCTAGGCGGCAGTTTAGGCGCATGGGCCGCGACTCGATACAGTAACAGAGTGATTAAAGTTGCATTCGAAATTCTCACGTTTGCGGTGGGCATCAAGTTGCTGGTTTAAAAAGATTAAAAGGAAAGTTTCATGGATAAAGCAATCATTGATATTTATTACTGCCGCCAGTGCAACTGGATGTTGCGTTCAACTTGGCTATCGCAAGAATTACTGCATACTTTTAGCGAAGAAATAGAAACAATCAGCTTACACCCGGACACAGGTGGTCGCTTCGAAATTTTCTGTAATGGCCAGCAAATTTGGGAACGGAAAAAAGACAGCGGCTTTCCTGAAGCCAAGGTGCTAAAACAGCGCGTTAGAGACATTATCGACCCAGAACGCGATTTAGGACATTCAGACACAAAATAGGGAGCAATTCGCTCCCTATTTTTTTACTTAGTAAAACCGTTAAATCATGGTTTGTGCTAATACTTCGCCTTCTGGCGTTTTTACCGTTAGCTTATTGTCTTCTAGAGTACCAAAGCTTCTCGGTAAGCCATTACGTGGGAATGTCATCGAGCCTGGGTTGAATATAATGGCTCCATCTTGCATCTCTGCGACGGGAACATGTGTATGCCCGTGGGCGATGATATCACCTTCGCGCAGTGGCGGCCGTTTTTCAGAGTTGTACAAGTGACCATGAGTCAAAAAGATTCTCTTGCCAGATTCAAGTAGCACCCATGAGTAATCCATCATCATTGGAAACTTCAATAGCATTTGGTCCACTTCACTATCACAGTTGCCACGTACAGAAATAATTTGATCACTGTATTGGTTCAATAAGTCTGCTACCTGTGGAGGGTTGTAGCCTTCCGGAATAGGGTTTCGCGGCCCATGGTTTAGCGTATCTCCTAGCAAAATCATGTGGTGCGCACCAGAGGCCAGAAATAGCTCAATGGTTTCTTTAGTTGCTGGCAAAGAGCCATGCAGGTCTGAGGCAAAAAATAGTTTCACGACATTGTCTCCTCAAAAAGTATGAGGTCATTCTACGGCATTTTTTTAGCAGCTCAACCTACGACGGTTTGAATACTACTGATAGCGCAATGATTCAATGACCATAGGCAAAACATAGAACCATGCTGCATACGCTGTTCCAACCAACACCAGTATCCAAAACACCATCGACATAAATTTTGATTTGGCTAGATGGTGCTGCGGATCGGGCTCTCCGCATCCTGGACATGCATGAGCGCGTTTTGAGATTTGTTTCTCACACACGGGGCAAGAGACTAAAGGCATGATACAGATTCCTCGACATTAGGCTTAGGGCGCAAAGAATAATGGTGAATTAACACATATGCAACCTAACATATATTAAATATTTTAGTTCTTTGTAACAGTCGCTGACTTGAGAAAAAATTCGTTGATTTTTCATTTATATCAACCTATTACACTTCTTCTCGCACCATACCATTGATGACAATATTGTTATAACTCACCATCCCAATGACCTCGCCACTTTCAATGACCGGCGCTCTGCTTATGCCAAATCGCTCAAACAAACGTGCACAATATTTTACGTTCATATCTGGTTCGACACACAAAGCGGGCTTGGTCATGATTTCATAAATATTTGTGCGCTGAGGAGAACGATTATTCGCCAGCACCTTTTTGGCGATATCATTCATCAACACGATGCCATATTCATCATTATCATCTCGCTTTTTCACCACCAGCGCTTTGACTTGGTATTTTTTCGCTAGCGTTATGCCTTCGTATACGGTCATCAGTCCATCAACCATTACATACGTTGCCGCCATAACATCTCGAACTCTAATTATCGTTTGATCACTCATAATTCATCCTCGACTACTTTGGTCAATGTCTCGACTTGATGCGCGACACCGACTGCATCTTCAATATCGATCTGAACAGCAATCCCCTGTCCCGACTCTCTGTCAAATTCACCAACCTCATTAATGGTCTCTAATATGTGTCGAGATAGATGTTCCTCGACCACAAACAGCAGCACATCTTTTTGCACTTCTAGCGTTAAACCAAAAAACGTTCGCTTTTGATTTAAACCTTGCCCGCGAGCATTGTTAATCACTGTTGCACCGGTCGCACCAGCATCGCGTGCAGCGTCCAACACCTTGTCTGTTTTGCTGTCTTCAACAAACGCAAGTATCAATTTAAAGCGCATTTTCTTCTTCCTCCGAGACGTTTTTATTCAGCCACTGGGTTATTTGCGCATAGCCCATCACAGAGATCATAGGAAATAGACTGGCAAACGCGATCAAGCCAAAGCCATCAATCATTGGGTTTCTTCCAGGGACGGTCGAAGCAAGCCCTAACCCTAATGCAGTTACAAGTGGGACAGTGACGGTAGAAGTTGTTACGCCTCCAGAATCGTAGGCGAGTGGAACAATAAGCTTAGGAGCGTAAAACGTTTGAATCACAACGACGATGTAACCCGCGATGATGTAATAATGAATGGGATCGCCCACGACAATCCGGTAACTCCCTAATGCAATACCAATTGCCACCCCAAACGCAACGGCTACGCGCAAGCCGTTAATACTGATACTGCCTCCAGAGACTTGGTTTGCTTTTATCGCTACAGCGATTAAAGAAGGCTCTGCAATCGTGGTACTAAAGCCTATAAAAAAGGCGAAGGTGTAAACCCAATAATAGTCGACCCACATTAAGGCTTTCCCTACCGATACTTTGAACTCTTGTAAAAACTCCGGCGCCGTTAATTGCACAGCCATCGTCTCCCCAAGTGGAAACAACGCCATTTCTAATCCAAGTAAAAAAAGAGCTAACCCGAAAATCACATAAACGAACCCAAGCAAAACTTTCTTAAGGTTGCTAACAGGACGCCTTAACACCGCTAACTGAAAACCAAAAATAATGCTGGCGATGGGAACGACGTCTCGAACGGTCGATAACAAAGTGTCTAGGAAATGATCAATTGAAATCATGTTACGACCATTCCGTAAACCATCACAAACATCATCGGTAACAGCGAGGCAAAAGCGATTAAACCAAAGCCATCCACCATAGGGTTACGCCCTTTAATAGAAGACGCTAAACCGACACCCAGTGCAGTGACCAAAGGTACTGTTATGGTGGACGTGGTTACACCTCCGGAATCGTAAGCAACGCCAATAATGGCTTCAGGTGCAAACCACGTCAGTATTACAACGCCGACGTAGCCACCAATGATCATGTAATGAATCGGCCACCCTTTTAAGATACGCAAAACGCCGATAACGATGGCTATCCCCACAGAGAGAGCTACTGTTACTCGAAGTCCTTCTCCGTAATCCTGCATGGACTGCTCTGAGTTAGCGATCATTCCGCCCTCTGCCGCAACTTCTGAGGCTTCTTCCGCTACCGCGGTTAATGCAGGTTCAGCTATCGTGGTGCCAAACCCCAAACAAAACGCAAAGACTAATAACCAAAACACGCTGCCTTTTTTTGCAAAGGCTTGAGCCATACTCTCTCCGATAGGAAAAAGACCAAGTTCTAGGCCAAAGATAAAAAAGGTTAATCCTAAAACGACAAGCAACAAGCCAAAAAGAATGGAGACCAGGTTGGGCAGCGGCTCTTGCAAAACGACTAATTGGAAAAAAGTGATAACAATGATGATGGGTAATAAGTCACGAGCACTATTGAGGAGCGCTCGAAAAAGCGCAACAAATGCTTCCATGCCTATCCTCCTTGATTGTGCAAACTGATTACGCTCGTTCCAATGAGCGATAACTTCTAGTCTGGCATAGATTTCACTCTTCTACCGTGAATGCACTAGCGCCATCTATAACATTTAGTTACATATTTTCTAATATGTGAAGTTAATAGTATCTCTGCCAGCTTGTCACTATCCCAGAAATAATGGTGTTGAGATGATCAAGCTAAGCACAAAACGACTATAATGTTCTAATACGTGTACATTCAAAGAGATAACATGAAGATATTACTCACAGGTGGCACTGGGTTTATTGGCTCGGAGTTGCTCAAGCTGCTATCAACTCACCAAGTTATGCTACTTACACGCTCTCCAGAGCGAGCAAAACAACGCCTACAGCATGCTGATCTGGGTAATATCGAATACCTTGACTCGCTCGAGTCGTTCGCCGATCTCAATCACGTTGATGCCGTCATTAATCTTGCAGGTGAGCCTATTGCGGATAAAAGGTGGACCAGCGAGCAAAAAGAAAAAATCTGCAAAAGTCGTTGGAAAATTACCGAACAAATTGTTGAGCTGATCCACGCAAGTACCGAACCTCCCTCTGTTTTTATTAGTGGCTCGGCAGTTGGCTACTATGGTGATCAACAAGACCATCCGTTTGATGAGTGCTTACATGTTAATAGCGACGACTTTCCTCACGAGGTTTGTGCAAAGTGGGAGCAAATAGCCAAGCGCGCAGAGTCGGAGCAAACTCGGGTTTGTCTAATGAGAACTGGCGTGGTACTCGGCCTTAATGGTGGTGCGTTGGCAAAGATGCTATTACCTTACAAGCTTGGCGTAGGCGGCCCACTTGGGAACGGTAATCAGTACATGCCTTGGATTCACATCCTAGATATGGTCCGCGCCATCATGTACTTGCTTGAAACACCACATGCCCACGGTGCATTCAATATGTGCGCCCCCCATCCTGTGACTAATCGTATATTCAGCGGCACACTAGCTAAAACGCTAAAACGTCCGCATATCTTGTTCACGCCTAAATGGGCGATGGAACTCCTAATGGGAGAATCTTCCTGCTTATTGTTTGATAGCATGAGAGCCAAACCCAAAAAACTCACCGAACTGGGCTTTAAATTTAGCTACTCCAGAATAGAGCCAGCACTCAAGCACTTGCTTCATGACCGGAGCTGATGAATGATGGCTCCAATCAATGCTTCTGAGTCTTAAATTAAATTATGAAAAAGTCGATTCTTATTACGGGTTGTTCAACCGGCATCGGTTACGTGTGTGCTCACGCCCTACAAAACAAGGGATTTAATGTCATTGCATCTTGCAGGAAAGAACAAGATGTCCAGCGCCTAATTAATGAAGGGCTAACCTGCATCAATCTAGACCTAAATAGCCCAGAAAGCATTTCTTCGGGCGTGATGCAAGCGCTAGAATTAGCAGAAGGTAAGCTTTACGCAGTGTTCAATAATGGTGCCTATGGTCAGCCCGGAGCACTGGAAGACTTACCCACCGAGGCTCTTCAAGATCAATTTCAGACCAACTTTTTTGGTTGGCACCAGTTGGTCAGAGAGGTGCTTCCTCATATGCGCCAGCAAGGCGAAGGACGCATCATACAAAACAGCTCTGTTCTTGGTTTTGCCGCAATGAAATACCGTGGTGCCTATAATGCATCAAAATTTGCCTTAGAAGGCTGGACAGATACGCTCAGGCTAGAGCTTGCGGATACGAATATCAAAGTGGCATTGATAGAACCAGGACCGATCGAAACTCAATTTAGAAACAATGCATTACGAGCCTTTGAGAAGTGGGTTGATATTGAATCTAGCCCCCATCGTCATGCTTATGAAGGACAAAGAGAGCGACTCAACAACGACAAGTCTAATAATCGATTTGTTTTGCCTGCAGAGTCTTGCATCGCACCAGTTCTTCATGCATTAACTAGCGTTTCACCGAAAATTCGTTATCGAATTACTACACCGACTAAATTATTCGCAGTCTTGAAAAGACTATTACCAACCCGTGTACTTGATAAAATTTTGCGACAGGCTGCATAAAAAAGTTTTGTCGAAATGTAATTTCACCGTAACAATGTGATGTCATTATGAACATGTAGGTTAAAAAAACCTCAACTAAACGAATCAATTTCTACGCAATTCAGCGGGGATTCTTTCGCCCAAAGTGATTGAGTTGCTTAGATTTGGTATCGCCACCCATTACGTTTTGTAGCAATGTTTATACTACTGCGAGGCAACAATGACATTAAATCAGCTTAACTGGCTTAGTGTGGGTGTAGTGTTGACCATGTTCATCCTATTTTGATACCGCACTAACAAATAGCATTAGAATTGCGCTGCTTCGGCAGCGTTTTCTTTTTATCTAACACCTGAGCAGCAATAACCTCACTCTATTACCTCACGTTTTCTCAAAATAGAATGATTCATTATTGATGGTGAATGTCGCTTGAATTTCACCTAAATCAACTCCATATCTAATATCAACGACAAGACACAAGGCAAGGATACTCTGATGCAATCCCCATTTATCGTTGAGATAACAGAACAGAACTTTCGCGAAACGCTTGAAGGATCAATGAACACGCCCGTTTTGATCCACTTTTGGGCCAACGCTCAGCCAGAAAGCGCACAGATACTCCCTGAGTTGCAATCTCTTGCTCAACAGTACAACGGTGCATTTACGCTTGCTCTACTAAATTGTGAAGATCAGCCCGCTTTAGCGTCTCAATTTGGCGTGCAAGTATTGCCAACTATCGCGCTGTTTATAAATGGTCAAGCCGTCGATGGTCTGGGAGGCCCCCAGCCAATTGATGCCATTGCCACCATGCTACAAAAGCATTTGCCAAGCCCAGATGAACAACTATTAAAACAAGTCAGTGAACTTCTTCAGCAAGGTGAGCATGCTCAGGCTTTGAGCATCATCCACACTTTGCCGCCAGAGCTGCAAGAGCGTGGTGATGTGAAACTCGCGATGGCTGATTGTTTGCTAGAAACCAAACAATTTGATATTGCCCAAGAACTACTGAACACTATCCCTCTCGAGTATCAAGATAACTACTACAAGAGCCTAATAGCCAAGCTCGAGCTGCATTTGCAGGCTGCAGATAGCCCTGAGTTACAGCGACTAGAACAAGCATACGCAGCAGACATGGCAAACTTCGAACTCGCTTGTGAATTGGCGGTACAATACAACCAAGTTGGTCGGGATGAAGAAGCGTTGGAACTGCTGTGGAATATTCTTAAAAAAGACTTGGGCGCCCAAGACGGTGACGTGAAGAAGACTTTTATGGATATTCTCAGTGCGCTAGGTCAAGGTAACGCATTAGCAAGCAAATATCGTCGCCAGCTTTACTCAATTTTGTACTAAGCGTCGCATTCTTCTAGGAAGAGACAGCAAAGGCCGGAATTTCCGGCCTTTGTTTTTTGTTAGAAGTCGCTATACAGCGTTGGTGCTGCTGGCGGATACTCTATTGGTTGCCAACGGTCATTAAAGGTGTACTTGGCATAAAGCATGAAATGGTTTGGTGTATAAAACTCAGAACGTTGTACATCGACTAACGCCCCAAGGTACCAACGTTTGCTGACTCGCTTTTCCACCGCCGCTTGCAACGACGTACCAAAACCACCACCTTTGTCTGACTCCGCTACTGTCGATAAGTATGGCGCGTCTTCCTTAGTCCAAGAGTTAGAGACGGATGCACTCAATTGATATGACCAAGAACTGTTGTATCGGCCATAAAAGTTGATAGGTAAAGACACCGAGAAGTAACTTTGCGGGCTGTAGTAGCCACCGTGACCTAGCGTGTACTCACCCAGATTTTTGTCGTAATCAAGGTACATTAAGTTTGTACCTATACTTAAACGCTGGTCATCCGTTGCAATTAACTTGTAGTACGCTCCACCTAGCACGCCTAAACGAGTGTTGTCCTCAACCTTTTCACCAGTCAAAACATGATACTGCAAGCTACTCCAAAAACCGTAAGGGCCACCAATGTCCCAACTTGAGCTCAACTTCACACCAGTACGAGCAACTCCGCCCCATTTAGTCCCTTGAGGGTCAGTCGTGCCGCTAGGGACAGACATTCCAGCATAAGAAAGCGTGCTACTGGTCTCTGGGCGACGCGAAGCTTCTGCCGTCCAACCGAACTCACCCAGGTCCCCATTGATGCGCACACCCCCAACCCATGTGGTATGGTCAAAACCAATTGGTGTCGTGCCGATATCGACCAACCAATCTTCAGCCTGCCAGCCCACCCCAAATGCCATACCTGATGCGTCATTTTGGAACGAAGTGCTGTCAGAATCGGTGGTTTTTTCATAGTAGTCCAGCTGACCTGAATCGATAGAAACATAATCGGCTTTTAGCAACAGGTGCCCATCCCAGCTCTCTATCGGGATTCGGGCTTCTATGGGCACTTGATTCGAAGTATTACGGCCATCTCGTGCACTGTAATCCCAACCAATCATAACATGCCCATCACTCCGATCATGCAGTTTATCGATGTCCGATTTGACGTTTCGAGTCAACCAGTAGTCGTCAGCAGTATCATATAAATCGCGTAAGCTTGGGGGTTCTTCTATCGCCTCTTCAGGTTCACGATTTTTATCCATTCGGTCACGATTTAAGGCTTGATAGGCGCGTGTTTCAGCTAAGGCCCACTGTTGATTTATCATTGCTATAGACATGCTATTGCGAAACGCTAATGCGTCAGCATCAGGCATCGCATCCAACAACTGATTTAGCGCATTAGCGTCATTTCGATAGCCTTGTTGATTAAACACCGCGGCCACTGCCATCAATTGTGCCGCAGTTAAGCTATCGCGTTTTCTATTCAAAACGAGGTGCATGTCGTGATACGTCGCTTCATCTCTATTCAAAGCACTGGCTTGCAACATGCCAATTTCTGCTTGAGTTTTAAATGGCTCAGGCTTTAAAGAAACTTGTTCATACAAATCCAACGCAAGCTTAGGCTGTTGATTAACAAGCATCAGCTCCGCTTGACTCAACAGTCGACGGGTTTTGAGTTCATCAAGCTGTAATGCTTCCGAAGCACTTAAATCTTGTGTTGCGGAATTCAATGCTAAGCCCGTGTACCAACGATCAAAATCTTCAAAGTGACTCAAGCTTACCATCATGCTGCCGTAAGCCAGTTTGTCATCGGTTGACCAATCTTCTGAAAGCGAAATGTTTTGGAAAATCCTCTCAGCTTCCTTAACTTCATCAATGTCTAACCACGCACTCACTAGACGACCGAGCGGTTGAATTTGACCTTGATAATCCGATTCTAGCGCACGTAATGTCGCCGTTACTGATTCAGGAGAAGCTAAGTAACGCGTTTGAATGTCTCTCAACTGAGCATCAAGCTTCAAGCGGGTTAAATTGCGCTGCATTGCGTCTGTCATGTCATGTTGTGCGATGCTCTCTAGCTCAGCGATGGCCTCATTCACTTTGAAGTCCTGCGCGAGATAAAGCGCGTAAGCAAATTTCATTTCAGGGTCATTACTAGATGTAGCCCAATTGGACATCAGCGTATCCGCGCGTACTTTGTCGCCCATTGAATGAATAACATCAGCAATATCAAGCCTTAACCATGGGGAGGCTGGCTGTAGCGCTATCAATTCCTCTACGGACGCTTTCATCGTTGCCTGATCATTTTGAGCGATTGCGATCCGCAGACGAGTCAAAATAACTTCCGACTTGATGCTCGCTATTTTTTCAGCGACCACTTTCTGCTGTTGGGCTGAGTAACTGCGCGCGAGTGCTTCCGCGCCAGACCAATCTTGCTGCTGAATACGAACATCTAAGCGACCACGCAATGCAGAGCTATTGCTGCTATCCAGTTGCAAAGCTTGTTTGAAAACCTTCTCTGCCGCGGCATAATTTTCTTGTACCAGATACAAAGAGCCTAATGATGAATAAGCATAAGGTTGGGATTTATCTACTTGAATCGCTTTTTGATAAGCGCTTTCTGCTTGCTTAAACTGGCCTTTTTCGACCAAGGCATCACCTTGATCAAGATACGCCCAATATTGAGAAGTCTCGATTAGCGCTGCCCATTTTGAGGCCGAGTCAGGATTATGATCTAAGTGCTGAGCCTGTTTAAAGTATCCGAGCGCTTTTTGTTGCTGCCCTCTACGTAGATAAACCTTACCCATAGCACCAAGCAATTCAGGATCTTGCGGACGAGTCGTCAACGCATAACGCAGCTGAGCTTCTGCTTGGTCGGTTTTATCTTCCTCGAGCAACGCTAACCCTTTGAGCTTGGCGAGATAAGTGGGGTCTTTGCGTAGTTCCTTTTCCTTTTTCCAGCGATCTTTCGCGCTTTGATTCGCTCTTTGTATCTCCATGTCAGACGGGTAGTAGCTAGCTAAGATGGCATATTGCTGAACAACTTGATCTGAAATAGGCAATTGATCCAATGCACGCAACCACGACGTTGCCGCATTTGTTCCAACCGAAGGAGCAAGCGCTAACTTTTTATAGGTATCGAGAATCCATGGATCAGCAGGATTCTCTTTGCGAATGTGGTTGGCTAACGCGAGTTGAAAAGACGGAACACTAGGATAATTTGCATTTAAACGTTCCAGTCCCTGTTTTACCGAACTCCAACTGCCTGGCAAATTACTTTGCAACTGTAGGAATTCCAGTTGTAACGCTGGTGATGGCATTCCATTTGGGAAAAGGGCTTTGTAAGCTTGAATCGCTTCATCGTAACGACCAGATTTTGCAAGCAACTGAGCGCGCTGATAATCCGCTCTTTTCTCTCCCTGAATAGCCATAATCGATGACAAGTTTTTCGCTTGAGTCGAATGAGGCGCCTGTCTGATTAAGCGCTCAAATACCGGTTTTGCTAATTCTGGCTGCTTACGTTTCAGATACATATTCGCTTGATAGAAAAGCCCCGTTGGATTGCTTTCTTCAATCGCGAACAGCCTCTCCAGAGTACTCTCGACAATATCATCTCGGCCAATCGCATCCGCCAGTTTTAGCTGCTCAACCAACCACTCAACCGAGTCAACTCGTGCTAATGATGTGGAAAATTGAACCAGCTCGATAGGCTTGTAGACCTGTGCGAGCTGCGACTTTGTCAGAGGTTTTGAGCTAAAGCTTTCTGCATGCACAGTGCCGACGCCACCAGCCGCCAAAGCAACCAGTGGAATCCACCATAACACGTATCCTGTTACTGACATCTCTCGCTCCATACAGGAAGCAATTCACCTTGCACACCAAAACGGTAACGTTCTTCATGCCAACCAAGCCCAAATAGACTTAATACGTTGTCGTAATAATGATCGTTTTTGTCCACCACAAGTTCATTTTGAGCACGACGAAACTGCGTCTCCAACAGCGCAGATTCACCAGAAGCCGCGAGTAACGGAAGAGCCGCAGCAGAAAAACCTGCGCTTCCTGCTTGGGTATATTTACCCGTTTCAGTATTTACTTCTCTCGCTGGCGCACCAAGGGCTTTGGTTGCCGCGACAAACGGCTGCATTTTTTGTACTAATACTGCTTTTTCTGAAACTTGGTCATTTAGCATACCCGCCCAAAGATAAGTGCGGATCGCGTTGTAACTGCCCATCGGCCCTGTAACCACATCTGAGCTATAACGACCATTTCTCAATACTGCCCAGTCTGGGCTAAAGCCAGCTGGCATCGTTTTCTCTAGCATGTGAACACTTGCCTTATACATTGAGTCCCAGTTGTATTGCGGGTACAGCGACTGCATACGAGCAATCAGTTGTAATGGAACATAACTCGGATTCACACGGTACTGGCCGTCGGCATCAAAGCCCGTTGGAGCTGGCAACAATACCGTTCCAACTCCCGCTATGTTGACGGTTTCTTCACGTAAAATACGACTCGCGATCAGATGTCCAAGGGTCTGATAGTAGTAGTTATTCCATAATCTTCCCGCCTCAACGAGGGAGTACGCTATCCACAAATCAGAATCTGACGCTGGGTTAGAATCCAAGACTCCGAACTGATCATTTTCTTTTCTTCCCCACAACCAAGCAGGAAGCCTTGCCGTCAAATCCCCACCAGCCAAATGTGATTGAGTCCATTTTAAAACCTGATCGAAGGTTTTAGGGTCATTGGCAACCAAGGCAAAGAACAATGCGTAAGATTGACCTTCCGAGGTCGTAATCATACGCTCATCACTGCCATCAACGACTCGGCCTTGCTCCATGTATACCGACTTAAATGTTTCCCATTGTGGCCACTCGCAGGTGTTAGCCCACAAGTAAGAAGACACGAACAACATAAGGAACGAGATGAGTTTTTTCATTATTCCTCTTCCTCAGTTTTTTCTAAACGTCTAGACGCGACTTGACGTAATACGCGCCAAAGCACAATGGTTACGATCACCACTAGCAAGGCGGCAAAGCACGCAACGATGACTGGGTGATTAGAGAAGTGATACCAAACGAGCTGCCACACAGGAAGCTTACCGACATAGTAGTGCGAACCCACGTTGTAGCTTGCTACTTCGTTATTTCTCAACGTCACCACCGAGCCAAACATGTGCTCCACTTTACCGGAGTCAGCCAACGCGCGATCAACCGACGCAAAATCTGACGGGTGAGCCGCCATAATAGAAATGACGCTGCGTTTTTTCGTAAATGGCGATTCTGCACCATAAATAGCAGCAAAAGAGCCTTCTGCCTCAACAGAAACATAATCTGCGGCGGCTTGACGAGCATCACTTGGACTCATCCAGTTCATTCCTAGCTGCTTTTCATTTTTGCTTGGCAGGCGAATTTGTCTCTGACCTTCTTTAACCACTAAGTTAACTTGGTCAGGGTTATTAGCGGCTTCTTCTAGTGCATCCACAACACCAATCGTCAGGATGTCTTTATTTTTTAGTTGCTCAGCATTCCATTTATCTGTCAAAAGCACCTGAATACCTGGGTACCCAGAATCACTTCCTAACGAGCCCATGACGTTTAAGAAGGTCTGCAACACTTCTTTTGGAGCACTCTCTGGAACAACAATAGCAGTTTCTGACAAATCGGCCATGCGTGTGTAAGGGAAGCCAGAAGTAGCAAAAGCGCGCATATTTGGCATTTCGATGTAGTGAGGGAAGCCACTAAAATCAACCGTAGAGTCACCATCAATGACCGCGTATTGCTTACTTGGCTGCGTCACCTGACATTGCCCATCAGTCACCGACGCAAAACCAAACTCAAACTCGATTCGGTTTTGACTACCCACCTTAAAAGCCGGAATGCGAACAAACGTATCACCACTTAGAATGCCATCATCTAACAAAGGAACACGTATACGGTTAGATTCTCCACCTTGACCTTTTGTGGTTAGGTTGAACGCCTCAATGAATTGGTCATTAATACTCAAAGTCAGACGAGAGCCGGAATGATCCGCAGCAGGCGGTGAATAACGATAGTTAAGATCCATCGGTATACCACGGCTTTGCCAAGTAAAGAGATCGGGTGGTAAACGCAAACTTACGTTGATTGGTGGAGGCGTTCGGCCTTCCACTTGCAGCATGCTTTTTTGTTCGACTAACTCAGACAATGCAACAGGACGAGCCGTACTCACCCAGTTTGGCGCATCGTACGGGACTCGTGGTTTGATTTGTTTGACTTCATTAATCTTCGCGATTGGTCCAGTAAGAAGTTGGTTTCCCAACGCCAAACCTTGCACCGCAATGTTAAGATCCTTACTGTCACGGCCTATCACCAGAAGAAGCTTCACGTACGGGTCTGTTGGATGAGTGATGACTTGAAGACGAGGGCCATCCGTGTCTGGAAAATCTCTCAGAAACTCAGGTTTGTTGTCATTGGTAACAAAGACAATGGCGTTGCGCTTAGGTAACGTGTCGACACTAAAAGGGAACTGAGCACCACGCCAACCCGCAAGAGCACCAAAGTAAGAGCTCAAGACACCGGCAGCCTTGACATCATCTAAATCGTATTTGCTACCCATCACGACAGGCAGATTTAACTGGCTGAAATCACGGACATCAAAAAAAGGAGCCGGTAACAAACTCAAGTCACTTTCCAGCACTGTCTTTTGAGCAAGCATCTCAATTCGACTACTTTGGCTAATCTCAGCCCAAATGCTCGAGTCATTGGGGTTAGCACAGTCTTTCTGAGTATTCCCTATTAACTCAAAGCGAATTTGGTTGTAATTACTAAAGTAACGAGTGTCCAGCGGCATAGATAAGCTCAACTTTTTGCCTTGCTGGCCATCGACGATTGACGCTACTCCCATAAGTTCGTTGTTCAAATACACTTTGACGTGAGAAACCAAAGAGAGCAACGCTGGCGAAGGTGTGATATCAAAGTGCAACGTTGCTTTAGATACCACCTCATCGAGTCGCGAACCGAAACCAATATAAGCACTGGCCTCACTACCTTGGATAGCAATTGAACCACTGTAACCTAATTGACTAAATGGGATGACGCGCTTAAACACGGTCGAATCTTCAGCATCTTGCTGTGCCAAAGGCGTTGCTTGTTGCTGACTTACTTCTTGTGCCGCGAGACTGCACGACATACACATGAGAGTGATAGCCGTTGTCAACGCTGTTAGTTTTTTATTATTTAGCATGACTTGAGGTCCTGATTGGGACATAACGAGGTCTTAGTGACCAAATAAATTCGATACAAAATAAAAGTGCATCCACACTGACCTGAACAAACTTAGGACAATGTTGCAGCAAGCGTTTGTATCCATTAAAGCCGACTTGCAGTACAGCCTGCATACTCGATAGAGGTTTATCTGATTGATAACCTTGTTGCCATTTCGCCCATGTATCTGCACGTGCAAATGTACATTGGACGTATTGGATTCGTTGTTGATGAGACAATTCGTTGAGTTGTAAACCAAATATCCCCTTATGAGCATAGGCAACCGTCATAGGGAACACGAATTCTTGGCCACCTCGATTGAGGATCACTTCTAAGGTTTGACCGAGTAAGTAAGCACAGGTTGGTTCATCGACCCCGTCAATTTCTATGCGCACGCCCCCCAAAGAGAAATCCTTCATCTGCGCTTGTATTAAATGCCCAGAATTAAGCCTAACCGCGACAGGAATCGCCACCTCTACTCGGTGATCTTTTCGCACTTGTTTAGCTTCTACTGCAACCGCAACGGCAGCACCTAAAATCAACAGGTTGTACATCGTCCATACGAGATTCACGATCACTGTACCGATTTCATTTTGAGGCCCCCACCCCATTCGGTAAATCCCTACAGCGAAGCCCAAAATGTTGAGTGCAACCAAAACCAAATATGGTCGAGAGATCACCCAATCGTAGTGAGACTTTTCAACCAAACCGCCTTTTGCCGTTACGTTGAATGTCCCTTTATGGGGCGCAAACAAAGCCACCGTTGTTGGCCTTGCGATATACCAAGCAAGCACGGTTTCGTATACCTCACCCCAAAACGAATAACGGTAGTCACCCTGCATACGAGAGTTGGTCATGCTGGCGTGAATCATGTGGGGTAATACGTACAAAATGATCGCCAGCGCTGGTGCATAAATCACGTAGGAATGCAGCAACAAATAAGCCAAGGGTGCGATCAGGAATACAATCCTCGGGATACCAGATAGAAAGTGCAGCATGGCATTGACGTAACAAAGCCGTTGAGAGAGCTTAAGCCCCTTTCCAGTCAATGGATTATCTACCCTAAATATCTGCGCCATCCCGCGAGCCCAACGAATGCGTTGCCCAACATGTGCAGACAATGTTTCTGTCGCCAAACCAGCAGAAATCGGCTGCTTAAGATATGCAGAACGATAGCCTAAACGGTGCATGCGCAGAGACGTGTGCGCATCTTCCGTCACGGTTTCGACTGCAATACCACCGACTTCCTCTAAAGGCTCTCGACGTAAAATAGCGCACGAGCCACAGAAGAAAGTCGCATCCCATAAGTCGTTACCATCTTGAATCAGGCCGTAAAACAAGTTGCCTTCGTTTGGCACGTTACGAAAGTTCGATAAGTTACGCTCAAAAGGATCCGGTGAGAAAAAATGGTGCGGCGTCTGAATAAGCGCCAACTTTGGATCTTTCAGGAACATCCCCATTGTGAGCTGAAAAAATGCTCGTGTAGGAATATGGTCACAGTCAAAAATCGCAACAAACTCACCGCTGGTCTGCTTCAACGCATAGTTAATGTTACCGGCTTTCGCATGTTCATTCGTTGGGCGGCGGATGTAGTTCACCCCTACACTTTTGGCGAAATCTCGGAAGCTATCACGCTTGCCGTCATCCAGAATGTGGATGTTAAGTTTGTCTTTCGGCCAATCGACACCTAACGAGGCATAAACCGTCGCTTTCACAACATCGAGATCTTCGTTGTAAGTAGGGATCATCAAGTCAATGGTTGGCCAAGTTGACTGATCCGGTGGCATCGATACTGGTTTGCGATTCAATGGCCAGATATTTTGGAAATAGCCAAGCATTAGCACAATCCAAGAATACGTCTCAGCTAGAAGTAAAACGCCCCCTAGAAACAAAGCAACAGGATCGTCCCAGTTCAGGGTAGACGAATAACGCCACCACAAGTATCGACATGAGGCCGTAACCGACAAGATGATCAAAAGCATGGTAGGAAAACGACCCGGCATGCGACGGACCATCATCGCTAATGCCCAGAGTAACAGCACAAAGACAGTCTGAGCCTGATAACCAAATGGCACCGTAAAACAAAGCAAAGCGATTAACACCACGAAAAACAGCAAAGTGTAGTTCAACGCCATCGCGGACTTACTTGCTTTAATACGCTCTCGAACTTGTGGATCTTTGATGTTGTTCGCTGTCTGTTCTAACCAGCGGACGCCTTTTGCAACCAATTCAAATGGCAAGTAGAACGCATTGCGAATTTGCTCGGCTAAAGTCATCGCTAAGCTGCTGGTTTTTTTGGACCATGCTGTATTTACGTTTTGCCTGAAGCAAAGCAACCACACGCTTTGGATAATAAAACGTACAGGATCAAACCATCTTGGCGCAGCAAAATTAACGTTTGGATAGTAAACCAAAGGCAGTTTCCATGAGGGAACACCCGAAATAACCGGCTTTAAAAATACAAAACTCAATGAAAACCAAAAAGACAAAGCACACTCACCAACCCAGTTTGTTTTACAATTCCAGGCTTGCTCGTAAGCGTTCTTCTGCAGTCTGAATTGATCCACTACCCAACGTTGGAAAATCAGATTAAGACTTCGCATAAATTAGCTTTGGTCCTGAGCGCTTGATAACGCTGATACACACCAAAAAGCAAAAGACTGAAAATCTTTTGCGGCTTGGCTCGATGGCGAATAGTGTTGAACGGTTGTCAGGTTTGCCACACATTCAAGCAATGCCGTATCTCGATGAATCGAAACAGGAATCAAGGATTCGCTAAGTTCATTTTTCAGCACCAACATGAAATCACGACCAATTTCGGTTTCTGGCTGATACTTATTCACCAAAAAACGTAATTTGTCAGAGCGAAGCAATCTCGATAGCTCTTCATGTTGTAGCCAAGATTGAAGAGTGAGATAACTCAGGGCGTCTGCCGTTACCACCACCACAATCATATCCATTGAGTCGACAAAAGATCGCACTTCAGGATCAGTAAGCTCTGCTAAGTCGGCGTGAAAAAGCAGCCACTGCTCACCACGGTTTTCGCTCACTTGCAACGTCATTTCACCTAGCATTGATAGATAGTGAGAACGCTCATTAAAAAACGCTTTTAACTGCTCAGAATTCAGATGGCCAAACGGTAAAAAAAGTGCACCTTGTGGGCTTTCATAACCAGCCTGGGTCCAAGGCTTATCTAAAAGAAGTTGTTTCGCCCAGCCTCCTTGCTCTTCCCTCGGCAAGCCAAGATGAGCTTGCAGTAAACTGTTAGGCACCACCTCAATGGCCAGTACCTGTTTGTTTATCTTAACTAACGCTTGTGCCAAATTCGCAGCGACGGTCGTTGAGCCACAACCGCCTTTTAAACTAACAAATAGAAGGCGCTTCATATCGCTTCCGTTTCTGAATTTTTCTGCGTATTACGTACCAAAGATAGAACATTACGAGCACCGTTGGCTTTGAAGACTTGCCACTTATTTTTAACTTGTACGTAAGACTCGTTTTCTGTTGTTTCAATATACGTGTATTGAGTTAAGTTATAAGAAGAGTAGATCGAATTAATATCTTTTGCAGACTCAGTCATAGAATTTTTCACAATGTAACGGAGCTTAAACTGAGATAACAGCAATCCCGCCACTATCATTTTCAGTATAAATTCCATTGTTAAAAAATTGACGCATCGACCTATGCGTCTCATATTTATAGAACGATGATGAATGTGAATAAGTTTATTTATAGCCCATATAAATAACAAAGGCCTAAATAATATTTAACTTCAGAAAAAAGGATTACAATAATGAATTGTTACCATCCATTTAATACATATAAGAAATTTAAATATTTTAAATGAGAATCATAGACTTAGAGACTATTGATTTTAAACTCATAAACATCATGTGAAGCACATGCTATAACTATTTTAATTTCTGATCAATTTCGTTTAATATCTTAGCGTCATTTTCTTGTCACTAAGAAAATCAAAATTGTAACGATTAGCATACAACGGATTGTGAGCTTCACAAAATACATTAAGTTATTGATTTAAGGATCTTTATGTCATCACTCTCTGAATCATCTGCTATTAAAAACGAACGAGAGATAAACTCTGTTTATGTAAACTTATTTACTCATAAAAAGATGCTTATTGATTATTTGTTCAGTACACTACCGGAAAATGACAACACTTCACTTACAAGCTTTACAGACAAAGAAACTTTTTTGTCCACATTGAATGATGAAGCCTTAATGAAATTCAATGACTTATCTAAAACCCACCTTGAACAGTGTTTTTTTCTTAGTCATAAATTCACAAAAAAAACACCCAAAGCTATAAATCTTGCTAAAGACATTCACCAAACGAACATAAAGAAGTTTTCTACATGTCTATTAGTTGTTCCAGACTCGCTACTATCATCAACTAATGATGATTTTATAAGTGTCTTTCTACAAAGCTTAAATGAGCTGGCAAATAATAAAAAAATCACTATTAGTGTTTGTATATATGGGCATCTGACGACTTCACTATTAAAGCCCATTCTTATTTCTCATAATAGACACATTGCAGGTTTGGCGACCATGACATCATTAGATGACGCTCGCTACTGCTATCTTGTGGATTTTTGGTCCAATAAACACGGTGTAATTACCCAACACGAATACATTCTCACTAAAACTAAAGATAAAACACTAAAAGCAACGTCTTACGAAACGCATCAATCTCATGTCATGCCAGAAGACAAATCGGATAGCGATAGAATCTATGTCAGCAGAAGAGCTTTCAGAGAAAGCGTGAAAGCCCCAAAAGGGATGCGTGTGGCAGAGAGCAATCAAGGACTCATAGCGATGCTAGACAACCCTCGCTCTTCAACTATTGTTTTCAGCTGTGATAACCAAAGCGAAGTTCAACAGATCGCGTTAGATTGCTACCGTTTAAGGTCCGCGTATGGCCGTCAGCTAAAGATTATTGTCAGGGAGACCCAACAATGTCTGAGATATGCAGATGAAAAGTTCTTACTTCGCTCGGGGGCAAACTTCATTTCTCACGCGCAAATCCCCCCAATGCGCTTTATGACTCAGGTTGAAGCAATTCAAGGCCAGATGCTTACGCGTCCAATTCCTGACAGTTTAGAGGCGCTCTTAAAGTATGACCTTAAGTTTGGTAGCAAAGGCTACTTACAAAACCAGGACTTTAGCCAATACTGTATTGACGTCATTTCCCACTCAACACACTCAAATGTGAACTTTGCGCTTATCAAGCTGAACTTATTACCAGGCATGACGGCAGAGGAATGTTTACGTCTTTGCCATATTCGAAGAGATGGCGACGTTGTGACAGCCTGCAACAAAGCTCTATATGTCGTGTTCAGTGCTATTCGACAAAGCGATATTGATATTGCGCTAAACAATATATTTGAGTTCCCAGTGAGAGACCTATTTCACTCGACCCACACGTTTGATACCCAACTAGATATCGAAACAGAGTTAAAATTCATCGTTCAAGATGCCGCTGTCATATCCGACGACGTTTCAGCTCTGGCGACAGAGAGGAAAATATTCCATACCGCCACTAACTCCATTACTGATGTTCCTCCTTTGTTTGCTGTGAAAAAAACCATTGATCTCAAGGAACGTTCATGAATATTAACGATTTTTTACTGACCGTGTGTATCAGTTCAGGTATTGGCCTACTCCTAGGATACTTTCTACGTGACCTAGTAAACGCTACCCGACGCTTTTACCACAAACACTTAAAACGCTCGCGCTATTTTGAGCTAGATACATCAGCCACTAACACCAAGAAGCTTAAGTAATGACATCGCATTCTCATGACTCTACCCCCCTCACTATAGGATTGGGCTGGTGGAACATTTACTTTATCGCAAAAACAGCGCTCTATTTTCAAGGAATCATCGATTTCCATCCAATGGAAAACTTTGCGCTGTTGATCTTCATCCTGCTTCCTATCTCGATGAAAAGCCTAAATGCGGTGCGCCATATCGTTTCATTTGTCGCCGCAGCGTGGCTCTTGCATTACGATTCTTACCTACCTCCTCTAAACCGTCTTTGGGCTCAAGCGGGACAGTTAATGCAGTTTGAATCGAGTTATCTGGTCGAGCTTTTGGGACGATTTTTATCATTCCAAGCAATACTCGGATTGCTCGCTTTGTGTGGTGCGTACTTTATTTTGAGCAAGTTTGTTAGGGTTTCAGTCTTTGTGGTTATTGCGATGGTCTATATAAGTATTCCTATGACGACTGAACCTCAGACAACAGTGGCTGCAGAAGTAGCTCAACAACAGCCGACAACCGAGGTTACTGCTAGCAAACAACCTCAAATAACGGAAATTAATGATGCCAGTTTCAACACGTTAACTGCAGATTTCTTTTCTAAAGAAGCTTCTCGACGTGTGGCATTCGATACCAACAGCGCAATGGATGCTCCTTTCGATTTGTTGTTCTTGAGTATTTGCTCGGTCGCGTGGGATGACATCGAAATTGCAGGACTGGCCGATCATCCTCTATTCAAAGAATTTGACATCATGTTCGACAACTTTAGCTCTGCAACGTCATACAGCGGGCCTGCGGTCATTCGTCTGTTACGAGCCAATTGTGGTCAACAGGAACACAGTCAACTGTTCCAGCCAGCACCATCAAAGCAGTGCTACTTGTTCGAAAGTTTGAAAGAGCTAGGCTTCACAGAAAATTTACTGATGAACCACAATGGTGTCTTTGATAGCTTCCTTGAATTGATCAAAAAAGACGGCGACTTACAAGCGGCTCTTATGTCTCAAGAAGACTTAACTCCTTACCAAAAATCTTTTGATGGCTCTTCGATCTTCCGCGATAAGCAAGTATTGGATAACTGGTGGCAGCAAAGACTTAACAGTAGTGACGACAAAGTCGTGGCACTCTACAACTCAATTTCACTACATGATGGCAACAGGATCATCAATGCGAATTCAAGCACATCTATTGCTAGCTACAAAATGCGCCTTAAGAATTTGCTTGATGATCTCCACGCGTTCTTTAAAACCTTAGAGTCCTCAAAACGCAACATCGTTGTCGCTTTGGTACCAGAACATGGTGGTGGAATGCGAGGAGACCGCATGCAAATTTCGGGTATGCGAGAAATTCCTGCACCGACAATCATTCATACACCGGTAGGAATTAAAATCTTCGGAGAAGGAATTCAGCGTCAGGGCGACACCGAACACGTAAGCGAGCCATCTAGCTATCTGGCATTGTCGCAGCTCGTTTCGAATATCCTGGATAAAAACATTTATCAAAGTAAGACGTTTAGCCCTTCAATATTGACAGAGAACCTACCAGAAACACGAGTTGTCGCGCAGAACTCAGGCTCTACTGTGATTGAAGTACAAGGGAAATATTATGTTTCTCTTGATGGTTCAAGTTGGATTGAATACCCCGCAAAATAGCGAGAGTAAAACCATGCAATGACAAAGGCCGGTGTTTCCGGCCTTTGTCATATAAAAAACCAATAACCTCTCAAAGGTCTCAGAACTTCAATTGTCTATTGTCTATAAATAGGTAAAAATGGATCGAATATTATGCACTTAAGGGAATAACTCATGCCAATTGATTCACTGATCACCATCGGTATTTTCGTCGTTCTTGCTGTCGTTATCTTATCTTCAGCCATTAAAACGGTTCCGCAAGGAAACAACTGGACAGTTGAACGCTTCGGACGCTACACCCACACATTAAAGCCGGGTTTAAACTTGATCATTCCATTCGTTGATAAAGTTGGTCAAAAAGTAAACATGATGGAGCGCGTTCTCGATATTCCTGCGCAAGAGGTCATTTCAAAAGATAACGCTAACGTGGTTATTGACGCTGTCGGATTTGTTCAAGTGATCGATGCTGCCAAAGCGGCTTATGAAGTCAACGACTTAGAACACGCTATTAGAAACTTGACCCTTACCAACATTCGTACCGTTTTAGGTTCAATGGAACTGGACGAAATGCTGAGCCAACGCGACATGATCAACTCTAAGCTGTTGGCGATTGTTGACCAAGCAACAAACCCTTGGGGCGTAAAAGTCACACGAATTGAGATTAAAGATGTCCAGCCACCAGCCGATCTGACCGCTGCAATGAATGCGCAAATGAAAGCCGAGCGTAATAAGCGTGCGGAAATTCTTGAAGCAGAAGGAGTTCGCCAAGCTGAGATATTAAAGGCCGAAGGTCATAAACAATCAGAGATATTAAAAGCTGAAGGTGAAAAGCAGTCTGCTATTCTCCATGCAGAAGCACGTGAGCGTGCCGCGCAAGCAGAAGCAAAAGCGACTTACATGGTTTCCGAAGCCATTGCAAAAGGTGACATGCAAGCCGTCAATTACTTCATTGCACAGGGTTATACCGAAGCGATCAAGAGCATTGGTCAAGCCGAAAATGGTAAAATCATTATGCTTCCATTAGAAGCAACCGGACTAATGGGCTCGGTTGCAGGGATAGCAGAAATGTTTAAACAGCAAGGTAAAGAATAATTTATGGATTTTTTTAGTTTGCTGGAAGGTATCTCTTTCTGGCATTGGCTAGCGTTTGGCTTTGCTCTTTTAGCAGTTGAGCTACTTGGTACCGCAGGGTATTTTCTCTGGCTCGGGGTGTCTGCACTTATCGTTGGAGCAATCATGACCGTTTTGCCAATGAGCTGGCAATTACAATGGCTTTGCTTTGCAAGCTTCAGCTTAATCACCACCTGGCTTTGGTGGCGACGACAATGGTCTAAAGACAAGCAAGAAGACCAAGAAAGAGATCTGAACCAAAAGTACAAGCAGTTAATTGGGCGTACTCTTATCCTTGAAGAAGACTTTTCCGTCGGGCTCAATCGCATCAAGGTAGCCGATACCACATGGTCCGCACAATCGGATCAAGCACTTCCAGCCGGTACCCGCGTAAGAATCACCGATGTTGAAGGTATTATTTTAATCATTGAGCCTGATTCTAATTAATTTATGCCAAAGTAATGGGGCAAATCATGCTCCATTACTTTAATCTAAACAACTGCTTTCATTTCATTACCTTAATTAAAATCGAGAAAAAAATAAGTATTAGTAATATTATTAATACCCTACCTACCATTTCCTATTATTTAATTATTCAACACACGACAATCAATAAGATAGAAATATATCTAGGTAAATTATCGATCTAATTTTATTTTAAAAAATAAAACTTTATTGAATTATTTTTTGATCTTTTTATCCTCGGATACATACTTAACGCATAAGCATTTAAGTTGAGTGCTTTTTATTTGGTAAGTAAGAGGATGTACTATGAATAAGCTTCTCTTTTTAATGTTGTGCGGTATTTTTTCTTTTTCTTCCTTTGCCTACAACAACGGAAACGGCGGTACAACTAATTTGGGACCTATAGTCGAATGTAAGATGCCAAGTGGCGACGTTACGAATATTCCAAGTGAAATGTGTCGATTTAGAGGTGGGGAATGGGAATAGTAAAGAAGTAAGAGCTTAGTTTGATATAAGAGCCCTATTCAACCTTGCCTTTCTGCGTAGTCACGGTTTATACAAGCACGTAGATATTTAAAGTTTATATTAAGGTGATTATTATGAGATTTTTATCTGGTCTATTAGTAATATCTTTTGCCATAATTCCGTTAACCACTAATGCTAATGGTGCATCCGGTGGTCGTACGTTAGGCCCAGAGATAAAGTGTGAGTTGCCAAACGGTAATGTACATATGTTGCCACCGTTATATTGCAAAATATACGACGGCCGAGAAGTGAAATAGAAAAGGAGCCTAGCGGCTCCTTTTATTATCTAATTAAGTATTAGTGGAAGCTGTAAGGGATAAGAACTTGTAGACGTAAGTCTGTTTCATCCGCATCGCCAGCACCTGCGTACTCATCACGTTCTAGGATTGTACCGTGTAAACGAATGGTAGAACCTTTAAGCGCGCCACTTTGTAGTGAGTAAGATACTGTTGCGTTAACTGCGTATTCGCTTTCGTAATCCCAGTCACCTGATGCTCCGCTTGCTGCAGAGTCAGCGCCAGTACCGTAACCAAAGCCTAGGTAGTAGTTCCAGCCGTTACCTTGGTTGTAAGATAGACGGTTGTACCATGCTAGCTCACCCGCTTTGTTCCAGTCAGACAGCGCGTCCCACCACTGAGACCAAGTACCATTGTTCATACCATATGTATGAATAGTACGAGGAACGAAGTCCGCACGGTTATCTGTGTCTGTGTAGCGCAACTCAGACATCCAAGCTAGCTTGCCGAAAGATTGATTCAAAGATAGACCAGTGTGGAAACCTAGACCATCGTATTTCACATCATCGTCAACACCGTAGAAATCAAATGCTAGAGTTGTACGGTCACTAACAGTGTACTTCAAGTAAGCCTTGTAAGAAGTGTTGTCAGTTTCGTTGTGGTAGCTAGTTACTTGACCTGCACCCCAGTCAACACCATTTGCATATTGAACGCCAGTAGCTTGACCCAAACCAAGTTGCATAAACAAGCTGTCAGTTAGGTTACCGTTTAGGCCTAGAGAGTGTAGGTAGCTCCATGAAGTGTCAGACCAAAGCGCTGGTGCGTAATCATCTTCGTGAAGCAGCCAAGGTGCTGTAAATTGGTCTGCGCCAAAGTAGCTTAGGTTGAAATCACCAAGTTTAGCGTTTAGTTCGAAACCACGGTAAGTACCAGGTACAAAGCTCCAAACGTTACCGATTGTACCGTTACCACCAGCCTGTAACATACCGAAACGAGCATTAAAGTTTTCGTTTGCTTTGAATTTCAGCGCTGCTTTGTAAACTTTAAGCTGCTGACCATCACCTGCACCCCAGTCTAGGTTGTTACAAGTTGAGATTTCGTTACATAGGTAGCCTTCGTTTGAATTGTAAAGACTATCGTTGTAAAGATCGCCAGAGTAGTAAGCCGCAACATCTGCGCCCACCCAACCATCGTGGTAGCCAGAAGTGAAGTCTAAAATTGCGTTGTAAGAAGAGTAGTTTAGACGACTCCAACGGTCACCATTTTCACCGCCGGGCTTACCTGTTGTACGAGTTCGTGAACGAGTATCAACTATGAATAATGCATTCAGACTTGAGTCTTGTATAAATTCGTTCACTTTCTCTACGTACTCGCCACCTGCTGCACTTTCAGTAGACGCTGTAGCTGGAGCGACAGCAACAACACCAAACATTGCTGCGGTTAACGCTGAAACCTTAAAAAATTTGTCCATGGAAAAACTCCTAAAAATGGATATAGCTGTATTTTTCTATCTCACCTTTAGTTGGCCGCCGAAGGAGAGAAGTAAATTCCTGATCAAACCTCATTATTTCTAATTTGGCTTTTTTTAGTTCCTGCATACACACCGTGTATCCACGTGATTAAGACTAACTTCGCAGCTAAAAACATCCAAATGGAACTTATTTTTTTTCTAAAAAAATATGAGCCACTCCAAAGTTCCATATAACTTATTGATCCAGATCTTATTTTTAACAACACTAACACAACTCAACAAAATATCATTTAAAATCAAACATTTAAATTTAGCCTGAAAGTATCAACTTGAAGTCACTCGCAGACTAAAAAAGCCAAAAAAACCAATAACCCAAGGTTCGATCTTGATCACTGAAAAGAACAAAGGCATCAATTACTCAATAAAAAAACACTTAATTATGAACAAGAAAAAGCCCCGCATGCTTACCATACGGGGCTTTTAGTTATTTTTTAGCTTTTTTGAGAAGACTTAATTCATCAATTCGAGTAAGTCTTGTTCTGTTTTAATTTCGATACCCAGTTCTTGTGCCTTTGCGAGCTTCGAACCTGCATTTTCACCAGCAAACAAAATATCGGTTTTCTTAGAAACACTACCCGTCACTTTAGCCCCCAGTGCTTGGAGGGCTTCTTTGGCTTCTGTACGCCCCAGTTGAGAAAGTGTTCCCGTTAATACTACTGTTTTACCTTCTAATGGTAATTCCCCCACCTGCTCAGTAGTATTAATCTCTGGCCAATGAATTCCTTGTTCAAGCAAATCTTTAACCACCGCTTGGTTCTGTTCTTCACTAAAGAAAGTCGTAATATGTTGAGCAACCACAGCACCGATGTCTTGCACTTCAATCAACTGCTCTTCGGTAGCATTTTGGATCGCTCCCAACGTTTTAAAGTGCATTGCTAAGTTTGCTGCGGTTGCCTCGCCAACTTCACGGATCCCCAGTGAATACAAAAACCGAGGTAAAGTTGTTTCTTTGGATTTTTCTAACGCATTCACAATATTCTGCGCAGACTTTGGCCCCATGCGATCTAGTACGGTTAAAATCCCCGCTGATAACTTAAATAAGTCAGCAGGAGTTTTCACCATCTCACGATCAACAAGCTGCTCGATCACTTTATCGCCTAAACCGTCAACGTCTAACGCTTTACGAGAAACAAAGTGTTTTAGCGCTTGTTTGCGTTGGGCTTGGCAAACTAAGCCCCCCATACAACGTGTTACCGCTTCTCCTTCGATCCGCTCAACATGCGAACCACAAACAGGACACTGAGTTGGGAAAACAATATCTCGAGCTGTTTCTGGTCGACGCTCTTTGATGACAGAAACGACTTGCGGAATAACATCGCCAGCACGGCGGATCACAACGTGATCACCAATCTTGACTTGCAGACGTTCTATCTCATCTGCGTTATGAAGCGTCGCATTACTTACCGTTACCCCACCAACAAATACAGGCTCTAGTTTAGCAACAGGTGTAATCGCACCAGTGCGACCGACTTGGAACTCCACTTCATTCAGTGTCGTCATTTCTTCCTGAGCTGGAAATTTGTAGGCAATCGCCCAACGTGGAGCGCGAGCAACAAAACCCAGACGCTCTTGCACGGCAATATCGTCAATTTTAATAACGACACCATCGATCTCATAAGGGAGGGCATCACGACGCTGCAATATATCTTGGTAGTAAGCTTTTACATCCGCCAAGCTTTCAACTCGCTTAGTTTCCGGACACATTGGCAGTCCCCAAGATTTGATTTGCAAAAAGCGTTCGTAATGACTTGCTGCCAATTCTGCACCTTGCACCACGCCTACACTGTATGCATAGAAGCTAAGCGGACGAGAAGCCGTAATACGTGAATCCAATTGTCGTAAGCTACCTGCCGCAGCGTTACGTGGATTAACAAAGATTTTCTCGCCTTTCTTCCTTGCTAATTCATTGAGCTTTTCAAACCCAGCTTTCGGCATAAAGACTTCACCACGAACTTCAAGACGATTTGGCCAGTCATTACCTCTGAGTTTTAAAGGAATAGCTTTAATCGTACGCACATTCTCTGTGATGTTTTCACCCGTAGTACCATCGCCTCGAGTGGCCGCCTGAACTAAAACGCCATTCTCATATAACAAACTTACGGCGAGTCCATCCAATTTAGGCTCACAACAGTATTCTTTCACACTCTGGCTGCCCACGCGCTCTTGTGCGCGCTTGTGGAAACTATCGAGTTCACTATCATCAAACGCGTTATCAAGCGAAAGCATCGGTACTTCATGTGTCACTTGGCTAAACGCAGAGAGAGGTTGCCCACCGACACGTTGGCTTGGCGAGTCTACGGTTATTAAGTCAGGGTTCTCAGCTTCAATATCCAGTAACTCTCGCATTAAACGGTCGTACTCGGCATCAGGGATCTCTGGGTTATCTTCCACGTAGTAACGCACAGCGTGGTAATGCAACGACTCTTTTAGTTCTTCTAGTCGCTGAAGTACTGATTCAGACATAGTAAAGCCCCGTGTATTTTCAATCGGTGAGGTTGGGAAATCCAAGAAAAAGGGCTCCATCCGGAGCCCTATTATTATTTGCTGTTAAGATTATGCGTTAGCGGCATTAAACTCAACTATTTGACGTCGATAAGATGCTAAACGATCTGGCGTCATTAAGTTGCGCTGGTCATCAAGTACGTTACCACCTAAGTCATCAGCAATTTGCTGCGCAGTTCGGAGCATTAAGTTGAAGTTCTGTTCAGCCTCGCCATAACAAGGCAATGTCATGAAGAATGAAATACCCTTCGTTGTAAACTCAGCAGGATCAGCATGTTCAAACGTACCAGGGTGCATCATATTAGCGACGCTAAACAGCACTTTGCCGTTACCGGACAAGTCGACATGACGATGGAAAATATCCATCTCGCCATAAATTAGACCGTTTTGTTGCATACTTTCAAATAAAGCAGTACCAACAAATGGCTCTTCACCAGCACAGTGCACATTCAATACAATCACTTGCATTTCAGGTTCTGGCTTTGGCTCTTCCTTAGGCTCTGCAACGACAGGCTCACTAACCGTTTCGACTTGCTGTTCTTTCTCCGTAATATCAAACGCGGCGGGAATAACTTCTTCTTCCACAGCAGGCTGGAATGGCTCTTCAGCTACTGTTGCTTGAACAACAGGCTCAACGTCCTCTTCTTTATCTTTTTCTGCAACAAATGAAGGGATGTCATCCGGCTCCTGCTGCGTCTGTTTGACTTCAGATGGACCACCGAATAACGGGTCAGATTCAAACTTGTTGTCGAAAGAACTCGCCATCCCAAAATCTGGTTCTTTGCGATCTTTGCGAATGATCTCAAAGTCATCTTCAGGAGCGGGAGCGAAGTCTCGTTCTTTCTCAACAAGATCATTTTTGTCTTCTTGGTCAACATCCAGCTTACCAAGTGGCTTGTTACCAAACTTTGCTTTGCCTTCTTTTTTACTGCTCCATAAACCATGAAACAGTAATGCCGCGATGGCTAATGCGCCAACAACAATGAGTACGAATCGCAATTCCTGCATTATTTACTCTCAATATACTTGTTTTTACTACTCGCAGTTCCTTGAGCAGCAACCCAAGTGCAATAAATCTGAATGATACGTTTACTTTACCAAAACTATATGTAGATTTAGAACAACTTAATGCAAGAAGTTCCGTTTTTTGTTGTGATTCTTGCCACGATTCCACTTAACAAGACGTCATTTGTCAGGGCTTTGAAAGAAAAGTCCTCACAGGTACAATGAGTTTTCATTTACACGAAGCCAAAATAGACATGAAGAAAAACAATCAGCAGAGAACCGGGTTCGGTTATTTTCTATACGGGATACAATTGGCACTAGCCCCTAAAATCAGGCGCTTTGTCATCTTACCTCTACTTGCAAATATCTTGCTTGTAGGTGGTGCCATCTTCTATCTATTTTCAAACCTTAATATATGGATAGAAGGCTGGATTGGGCAGCTGCCTGAGTTTTTATCCTGGTTAACTTACATTCTTTGGCCTTTACTCGCTCTAACGATACTCGCTACCTTCTCCTATTTTTTCAGCACGCTCGCGAACTTTATCGCCGCGCCATTCAATGGCCTCTTGGCTGAAAAAGTGGAAGAGTACTTAACGGGACAAAAAGTAAATGATGATGGTTTCACTGCCGTCCTGAAAGATGTTCCTCGCGTTTTAGCTCGTGAGTGGAGAAAGCTCCTTTACATTTTACCTAAAGCAATAGGCCTATTCCTGTTATTGCTCATCCCTGCCCTTGGACAAACAGTAGGCCCATTTTTATGGTTTATCTTTACCGCCTGGATGCTCGCGATTCAATATTGTGACTACCCGTTTGATAACCACAAAATCCCATTTAACGACATGCGTTACAAATTGAAACAAAAGCAAGGTAAGGCCTATGGCTTTGGGGTATTGGTGTCTGTATTTACGACGATCCCAATTTTGAACCTCATTGTCATGCCTGTAGCAATATGTGGTGCAACCGCTATGTGGGTCGCGGAGTTTAAGCACCAACGATAGTCGATTAGAGATTAAGGAAAGGGATCAGCGCCAGCTTTTCCCTTTTCTTTTATCAAGTTCTGGGCCAACCTAATAAGATATAACTTTTTAATCCTTTTCCCTTTTTTTCATACCGCATATTCTTCTATCCATATTCACACAACGTGTAATGAAGGAACATCACTATGAGCAAAATCTACGAAGATAACTCTCTTACTATTGGTAATACACCTCTCGTTCGTCTAAACAAAGTAAGTAAAGGCAAAGTTCTCGCGAAAATTGAAGCGCGTAACCCTAGCTTCAGTGTTAAGTGCCGTATCGGTGCAAACATGATTTGGGAAGCAGAGAAAGCGGGCCTTCTTAAGCCAGGTGTAGAGCTTGTAGAACCTACCAGTGGTAACACAGGTGTTGCTCTAGCATTCGTAGCGGCTGCTCGCGGTTACAAGCTAACATTGACCATGCCTGAATCAATGAGCCTAGAACGCCGTAAGCTACTAAAAGCACTAGGCGCGAACCTTGAGCTGACTGAAGCGGCGAAAGGCATGAAAGGGGCGATTGCTAAAGCAGAAGAAATCGTAGCAAGCAACCCTGAGAAGTACCTACTTCTTCAACAATTTGACAACCCAGCGAACCCAGAAATCCACGAAAAGACTACGGGCCCTGAGATTTGGGAAGCGACAGACGGTGAAATCGACGTATTCGTTGCTGGTGTTGGTACGGGCGGTACTATCACAGGTACAAGCCGTTACATCAAAGGTGAAAAAGGCAAAGCCATCACTTCTGTTGCAGTTGAGCCAGCAGAGTCTCCGGTTATTGCACAAGCACTTGCTGGCGAAGAAATCCAACCTGCCCCACACAAAATTCAAGGTATCGGTGCTGGTTTCATCCCTGGTAACCTCGATTTAGACATTATTGACCGTGTTGAGCAAGTTACCTCAGAAGAAGCGATTGAGATGGCTCGTCGCCTAATGGAAGAGGAAGGTATCCTAGCTGGTATCTCATCTGGCGCAGCGGTTGTTGCAGCGAACCGACTTGCAGAACTACCTGAATTTGAAGGAAAAACAATTGTAACTGTCTTGCCAAGTTCCGGTGAGCGTTACCTAAGTACAGCACTCTTTGCAGGTATCTTTACCGAAAAAGAGAACCAACAATAATATGTGTTCAAATCAATTTTTAGTTTAAAAAAGCCCCGTTTAGGGGCTTTTTTGTTGATCCCTGCCCTACCTTTGGTAATATCAGGGTGTTTTATTTCTAGCTTCAAAATAAAGAAGCAGAACACAAAAAGGTTTCAAAGTGATTACGCACGCAAACAGTTGCGTAGTTACCAAACTTTTGACTAGTATCAGAACTGACGCGCTTTGAACTCTTCCCGTGCTAGCGCACAAGATGTAAAGCAGTTAAGCTAAAATCTGGTCACAAACTAACAAAAAAATACATTTATTGGGGTATATCACATGTACGAGAAGCAAGTAGAAATCACAGCAGAAAACGGCCTTCACACTCGTCCAGCTGCACAGTTTGTTAAAGAAGCAAAAGCATTCGACGCAGACATCACTGTGACTTCTAACGGTAAAAGCGCTAGCGCTAAGAGCCTGTTCAAACTACAAACACTAGGCCTAGTAAAAGGTACTCAAGTTACTATTTCTGCTGAAGGCCCACAAGCTCAGCAAGCAGTTGACCACCTAGTTGCTCTAATGGACCAACTACACTAATCCGGTCTCCTACTCCAGAAGCCATTTTGTGAAAGCAAAATGGCTTCGTTGGAAATAGGCTCAAAACTAAGCTAAAACTATTCGTTAGCGCACCCATTATTCTCCCGTTTTATAAAGTTGACCAAACTTAAGGTAAGGCTATGATTTCAGGCATCCTAGCATCTCCTGGTATTGCAATCGGTAAAGCACTACTACTTCAAGAAGATGAAATTGTCCTAAACACAAACACTATTTCTGACGATCAAGTAGAAGCTGAAGTTCAGCGTTTCTTTGACGCTCGTAACAAATCTGCAGCTCAGCTAGAAACTATCAAGCAAAAAGCGCTTGAAACGTTTGGCGAAGAAAAAGAAGCGATCTTTGAAGGTCACATCATGCTTCTTGAAGACGAAGAGCTAGAAGAGGAAATCCTAGCACTTATCAAAAACGACAAGATGACTGCTGATCACGCTATCCACTCAGTGATCGAAGAGCAAGCATGTGCTCTTGAGTCTCTAGACGACGAATACTTAAAAGAGCGTGCAACTGACATCCGCGATATCGGTTCTCGTTTTGTTAAGAACGCACTAGGCATCAACATTGTTTCGCTTAGCGATATCAACGAAGAAGTAATTCTTGTTGCTTACGACCTAACGCCATCTGAAACTGCACAAATCAACCTAGACTACGTGCTTGGTTTTGCTTGTGATATCGGCGGTCGTACATCTCACACTTCAATCATGGCTCGCTCACTTGAGCTTCCAGCTATCGTTGGTACTAACGACATCACGAAGAAAGTTAAGAATGGCGACATGCTGATTCTTGACGCAATGAACAACAAGATTGTTGTTAACCCATCAGAAGCTGAGCTAGAAGAAGCGAAAGCGGTTAAAGCAGCATTCCTAGCTGAAAAAGAAGAGCTAGCGAAACTGAAAGACCTACACGCAGAAACGACTGACGGTCACCGTGTAGAAGTTTGCGGTAACATCGGTACAGTGAAAGACTGTGACGGTATCCTTCGTAACGGCGGTGAAGGTGTTGGTCTGTACCGTACTGAATTCCTATTTATGGACCGTACTGCGCTACCAACTGAAGAAGAACAGTACCAAGCGTACAAAGAAGTTGCGGAAGCAATGAACGGTCAAGCTGTGATCATCCGTACTATGGATATCGGCGGCGATAAAGATCTCCCATACATGGATCTTCCAAAAGAGATGAACCCATTCCTAGGCTGGCGCGCTGTACGTATCAGTCTGGATCGTCGTGAAATCCTTCGTGATCAGCTACGTGGCATTCTACGTGCTTCTGCACACGGCAAACTGCGTATCATGTTCCCAATGATAATCTCTGTCGAAGAAATCCGTGAGCTTAAGAAAGCGATCGAAGAGTACAAAGAAGAGCTACGCGCTGAAGGCCACGCGTTCGACGAAAACATCGAAATCGGTGTTATGGTTGAAACTCCTGCTGCTGCTGCGATCGCACACCACTTAGCGAAGGAAGTGTCTTTCTTCTCTATCGGTACAAACGACCTAACTCAGTACACACTAGCGGTTGACCGTGGTAACGAGATGATTTCTCACCTATACAACCCACTATCACCTGCTGTACTTACTGTGATCAAGCAAGTTATCGACGCTTCTCACGCAGAAGGTAAATGGACTGGTATGTGTGGTGAACTTGCAGGTGACGAGCGTGCAACACTTCTACTTCTAGGTATGGGTCTGGACGAGTTCTCAATGAGCGGCATTTCAATCCCTAAAGTGAAGAAAGTAGTTCGTAACTCTAACTTCGCAGAAGTGAAAGCAATGGCTGAAGAAGCCCTTTCTCTACCAACAGCAGAAGAAATCGAAGCCGTGGTAGAAAAGTTTATTGCTGAGAAAGCTCAGTAATCGGTAGTACCAAGTAATTCAATACTTAATGGCCATTAGACGGCGAAAAAAGTCGTCTAATGAGCTATATTGGTATACTATAATTCGACAGAATAAAACCAAACCTTAGGAGCATGACACAATGGGTCTGTTTGACAAACTTAAGAAGCTTGTATCTGATGACAGCGCTGACGCTGGTGCTATCGAAATCATCGCGCCACTTTCTGGTGAGATTGTAAACATCGAAGACGTGCCAGATGTTGTTTTCGCTGAGAAAATCGTTGGTGACGGTATTGCTATCAAGCCAGCAGGCAACAAAATGGTAGCTCCTGTAAACGGTACTATCGGTAAGATCTTCGAAACTAACCATGCGTTCTCTATCGAGTCTGACGACGGTGTTGAGCTTTTCGTTCACTTCGGTATCGACACAGTTGAACTAAAAGGCGAAGGCTTCACGCGTATCGCTGAAGAAGGTCAAACTGTTAAAGCTGGCGACACTGTAATTGAATTCGATCTAGCTCTTCTAGAAGAGAAAGCGAAGTCAACGCTAACTCCAGTTGTTATCTCTAACATGGACGAAATCAAAGAGCTAAACAAGCTTTCTGGTTCTGTAACTGTTGGTGAAACTCCAGTTCTACGTGTAACTAAGTAATTTTTACTTAATCGAACACGAAAAAAACGCTGCCAATGGCAGCGTTTTTTATTATCTGACTTTTTTTGAGCGATGGGCATCGCTGAAACCCGCTCAGCTAAGTAATCCAAGTGCCGAACTCGGCCTTTGCTTTGCCTGAGCCAATAACGCAGTTGTCGCATCTTGGAGCACTTGAGAACGCACCATTTCCGTAGATTCTCTTGCGAAGTCTGTATCTCTTATTCGACTCTTGGATTCTGTAACACTCTGATTCACAGTATTTAAGTTATCCACCGAACCATTTACACGGTTCTGAAAGCTGCCAATTTCACTTCGGTGCGAATCAACGTACTTAATTGCTGCATCAATCACCCCAATTGAAAGCTGCGCCTTACCTGCCGTCGACATATCGATGTCATCCATTGTGACTAATTGACCAGCGCTCACATCAAGCTCATCCGCTAAACTCCCTTCGAGAACCACACCCTCTGGCGCCTTCATCGTAGAAGCGAAGAATTGCAGTTCATTGTTTTCCGTTACTGAAGCATTCACTATCGATTGTTGAGCATTGATGTAAGTGGCGACCTGTTCTATACGGTCACCCAATTTGAGTCCAATGGATTCCGTTTGGGTTTGCCCTTTACTGTCTTGGTATTCGACTTTGAGAGTTTGGTTATCTCCAGTGACTCGCCAATCTTTATCGACCGCATCACCAACATAATGCTGCCCTCCCATCTCTGGGATGTGGCTACGCATGTTACGTAACGTCAAAGAGATTGAATTAGCGTTCGCGCCAATATGGAAACTTTGTGAACCGTAAGATCCATCAAACAGGTTTTTATCCCCAAATGTTGTCGTAATCGCGACACGATCAAGCTCATCTTGCAGCGCTACGACCTCATATTGAATACTTTGCCGATCACTTGAGTCATAACTGCCGTTTGCTGCTTGAAGCCCCAGAGAGCGTAAGCGTTGCAATATGTCACTGCTTTCGTGCAATGCTCCCTCCGCTGTTTGAGCAACAGAAAAAGCGTCGTGCGCATTTCTTAAGGCGACATCAAGCCCTCTCGTTTGTACATGGAGAGTATTCGATATCTGTAAACCTGCCGCATCATCGCTCGCCGAGTTGATTCGAAACCCCGAAGTTAGGTTGCGTTGTGACTCAACATTTTGCGCAGCTGCTTGACTCAGGTGTCTCTGCGCCACCATCGCAGAAACATTGGAATTTAAAGAGATCATCTAATCGATATGAATGCCTTATCGAACATACTGTCAGGACACATCTGAATCGTTATAGCCAATAAGCAAAAAGCCAGGGATGAGCCTGGCTTTGGTTTCTTGCTTTGTTAAATTGATTAACCTAGCAGACTTAGCGCTGAGTTAGGCGCTTGTTTCGCTTGCGCAAGGATTGAGCTTGACGCTTGCGATAGAATTTGTGATTTGGTCATTGCCGTCGTTTC